>JAGGXE010000029.1 GCA_021163225.1 Candidatus Micrarchaeota archaeon
CTCGAGCACGATAGTGTCACCGGCATCTATATCGCTACCTTCGGCAGGACTGACCAATGTTACCGTCGGTGCATCGGCATCGTATACGATCACATAATCGTACGACACAGAACCTCCGTCGACATCGGCAACTTCAACATGCATCGTGTTGACCCCCGGAGACCAAGCACAACTTACCACTTCCGTGGCATCGGTCGAACCACCCAGGTCAACAGTCGTAGGTGAACCGCCGGGACATGTATAAGTCATGGTAGATAAACCGCTAGGGTCATGCATCGTTATCTCAACTTCCTGGTCGGGTTCGGTTGTGACAGAACCGTTAACCGGGTCAAAACTCACAGTAGGCAATGTGTTCTCACCGAAGAACGTATATTCAACAACGGTCTCCAACCCTTCATTGTCACGCGCATATACGTAGAGATGGTTTTCATCTGGTAACATCTCCGAATAATCCACTGTGAGGTCGTACGGAGGTGAGAGAACCCTTCCCCCGGTTTCGGGATCACAGTTCCAACTGTACAGAACCACTGCCACGGCACCGTTGTCGGTGACCTCGATGTCTATCGTATCACCATCGTTTACATGAGAACCGTTAGCCGGTGATACAAGGGTTATCACGGGCGGTTGGGTCACGTAGAACGTATACACTTCTTCGGTAGACATACCGTAAACGTTCCCAGCCCTTACGGTCAACGTGTGCAACCCGTCGGCAACGGTCGGCACGGTCACGTTCCATTCGGTAGCGAACGGCGTCATAGCACCGTCATCCCAAGCGTATTCTTCATCCGTTGAACCGGTAATGTCGAACTGTATCGTGTCACCCGGATGAACCTCTGACCCGTTAGCCGGTGACACCAAGGTGATCACCGGAGCATCAGAAACAGTGTACGTATAAACCTCGGTCACTACGGCACCGTCCACATCACGCGCTGTAACGGTTAACGTGCGAACACCGTCATCAACGGAGCCCAGGTCTACTGTTGCAGGTATATCTGAAGGTGACAGGTAGACTGCATGAGTCCAACAATCGAACTGATAGGTCACGTAATCCAATCCTACATCGTCAGTTACATCTATGGTAATCGTATCGGAATGTGTAAGAACAGAATTGTTTGCCGGTGTGACATCGATCACAGGAGGCATGTTTTCAACGACATGGACAACGCGTTCTTCTGTCCAACCCGTGTGACCGAATGCATCCGTTGCATAAGCCCTGAACGTGTAATCCCCGGGACCTATAACCTTTTCAACATAACCCTCTGTACAATCCGTGCACACCGTCTCGTTAACACCGTTCCATTCTAATGTTAGGTTTGACGGTTCATCGGAAGTGATATTTATTATGATATCCGCAGAGATCCGATAGGTTGCACCGTCATCAGGTGTGGGCGAAACGAAAGATACCGTCGGGGCTGAGGCATCGACTGACACGGGTATCTCGGTGTGTAAGGAACCGTAAGTAGCAACAATTGTACCCTCACCTCCTTCACTGGGTATAAACACCACATTGTTACCTGTAGAAGGCACAACCGTACCCAGAGAACTCGGAGAAACGGTCCACGAAGGTTCTGCACAGGTTATCACGTTACCGTACTCATCCTGCACATAACCGCTGAGCTCTACGGTATCGCCAACGGACACTGCTATCGAATCGGGTGTAACGTTTATCACAGCGGGTTCGCCAGGGGTCACATCCACGGTGGCGGTGTCCGTAAGAGTGTACGAAGAACGGAGGTATTCGGAAGGTATCAGACGTGCAAACGCACCGATCCCTCTCACCAATGCAACCGAATCAACGGTCACGTTAGCGGTCACTGTATAGGTACCGACTTCGGTTGCTGTAAAGGTTCCGGAATCGTTTATAACACCGCCGTCAGAAGACCAAAGGACATCTTCAACCGGATGAATCTCGTTACCGTATGCGTCGTAACCGATCACATCGAACGTGACGGACCCGTACACTGGTATTTCGGCATGTTCAGGTTGTACATCTATGGATGTCATCGCACCAGGGGTTACGTGTACGGCGGCTGCAGACACAAGGGTTGTATCACCAAAAGTGACGTTGACATAGATATGATAATCGCCGGCTACTGTTGTGATAAATATTCCGTTATCATCGATACTACCGCCATCAGAAGACCATTCCACTGTGGCACCGGTAAGGTCGACGGGGTTATCGTACTCGTCATAAACGAACACATCAAAATCTACCGGTTCGCCTGCCGAGGTTGTGACATCGTCGCCCGGAGCAAGCACGATCGTATACGGCGATGACGGAACCACATGCACGGTTGTTTCAACATGGGTGTTAACGGATTCGTCTTCTGACAGGTTAACATCTGTCTCGAGGATGTATGTTCCTGCAACGGTCGGTGCGGTCAGATTGAATGTGACGTTGACCGTTCCGCCCTCATCAACAACAACCGTTTTGGAAGCAGGGTCAACGGTCCACCCTTCTGCATAAGGTGTCACGGTGTAGATCGCAGGTGTACAATAACCTTCATCATTGTTACGCACCTCAACCGTCAGTTGACCTTCTTGCAACGGCATAAAGGTATCGTTGACATATAGGTTCACTGTTGGTGCAGTACGGATACAGACCGGTTCGGCCACTGTCACGGACGCGTTACCTGTCACGTCCTCGTAAGTGGCGTAGACGTAACCTTCACCCGACTCGTTACCGAGGTATGTACCGTTGGGATAGATGTAACCTAAAGATGTTGACCATACAAAGTCTTCCGGATCAGAAGTGATCATGTTACCGAAAGCGTCATTGGCTACTGCCACAAAATCCTGTGTATCGTTGTACTCCAGGTTGACCGATGAGGGAATGACCGTAACCGTTGCCGCATGACCGGGCACTATATCGAAAACCCTCGATTCTTCCGCCCATGTCTCATTGTCTTCCATTACGGTAAAATTCAGTCTACAGGTCTCCCGCGTCTCGTTCACAGTAAACAGATGGATTGTGATAGGACCGACGGACGACCCCGGATAGATCACGAACTCTGAGGACGTGTAAACGAGAGGGTCAGTGACGTTGATGAAACATTCGGGTGATGCGTACGCATAAAGAACCACGTGTGCAGGATCAGAATATTCATCTTCATTGTTCGTCACCCATACCCGAACATCGAGTGTACTGTTCACACGAACAGGAGCGTCATAATACACAACAATCTGGTGAGGGTCGACATCAGGTAAACTGATGGGACGTTTCGTCTCAGATACTGGACGCGCCGTTACATGATGAGACGGATGATGTGGCGTTGTCCTACGTATCACATAACTGTGCTGAACACCTCCTTTACCTACCGACTTGCCGAAAACGGTCCCGGCTACGTCCGTCTCACTAAGCACGAACAAGGTAATCAATGCAACGATTCCTATCCAAACAAACAGATTTTTTCTCACATTCATATCCATATCGCATCACCCGATAAACCTAATCCCGTTGTTCTTTAATGGCAAACTCCACACCATCTTCACGAACATCCTTCACATGTATAACATACTGATAACCTGTCTCGTAATCCGTGTGGAAAAGATGAAGACCGCCGACAGGCACTGTGAACGTGTTGATCTCCATACCTGCTTCGTTGAGAAGCGTAAAACTCGCCGTGGATTCGACAGTGTCGACGGCGTCCAACCTAAGCAGGTAGTTGTAGTCTCCCAGTACCACAGTATCGAATTCCCCGATGTTCAATGATCCGGAAACAGAAGATTCGTAATCAAAGGATTCGAATGATGTATCAACACTCACTTCTTCCGCAGATATCTCCACATTCACGACTCCCGAATCATCGGGAAGGATAGGGAAAACCGCGCGATAGGTCATCTGACCATCGTCCCCGGTCTGTTCAACACCTATCTCCCTACCGTTCACGGTAAGATTTATATCAGGATGGTGATCAAAGTTTTCAAGATGGAACAGGATAGAATCAGGAGCCATTCTAACAGGTTCTGGGAGATAATCCACAACGATCTTCTTCTCCTTTTCCTCGGTCCCTATCCCGATAGCACAACCTGTAAACAACGTTGAAAACGCGAGACCTAACGTACCGAACAATCGCCAGTACTTGTTCGTTCGAACCGGTTTATCAGCCGATTTATCAGAAAGATTTTTCTTACCCTTCTTAGAAGACTTAAACCTGAATATGCTCATACTCCACACCCCCAAATAATTTTTGTTGGTATATGTTTAAAAACATTGTGTTTATTGTTTGTCAATTCTGTTTGTATAAATTCATGAATAAACACATTAAAAAGCTTTCCCTACATCCGTCTGTGGAGGAGACCCAACACCTTCCTCGCGAACTTCTTATCATAACTTTTCAAGTATTCTCTAACCTTCTTCTTATTCATCCTCTTACTGAAAACCCTTAGTAGGTCATCGTCTATCCAATCATAGTAGTATATCCAATCGATGAACGTCTTTTCTGTATTGCTCACAGGTATCTTGAGGTTGTAGTAATCCATATATTCGTAACCGAAGAAATGTTTCTTACTGATGTGGTGAACGACAACATTCGTACCGACTACCTCTCTTATACCTACCCTCAATCTCCTCGGGGTTATCAGGATAACGTTGGTTTCCTGTTCCCACAACCCATGTAGGGATAATGCGTTTTCTAAACCGATGTAGAACGGCTTTATACAGTATGTGATCACCATAGGGTCATCGTACCTGCTGTAATATCCCTTTATGATTCTATGAATCTTACCTCTTTTCTTCAAGATGTGTAGGATCGTGTAGGCGTAGTCCGGATTAGCATGGTTTGATACGAGAAACCTTTTTTACATCTTTCACGGTGAATACCTTAGTTCTATAGATGAACTCCTCTATCCTGTCCAAATACTTTATCTTACCCATCTCTTCACCTCTTCTAACATCTGTTGAGATGTGGGAACAGCACCGACGAACACCAGCGCTTTCAGTATGTTCTCATCCTTTGGTTTTCTGTATTCGGATAACAGTCTCTTTAGATACGGTTTAACCTCTTCCTCATCTTCCACATAACTTAACAGTATGTATATATCGTACAGATCCCTGATCAATCGTCTGGAAAGATAACTCTCTACCTTTTCCTTCAACAGATCCTCTGGGTTCAGGGTAAACACGTTGACCCTGTTACCGTCAATTGTCTCGTAGGGTTTAACCACAACACGTTTGTTTCTCATGCTTAAGAATGAAGACTCAAAACTTATCTCAACACCTCTAAACGACAACTTCGCATATACCGCGTTCTCGGTCTGCTTAAACTTCTTTATCTCAAAACCTTTCTGTTTCAGTCTCTCCTTAAACAGGTTTATCTTACTCAACTCTTTTTTACTTAAATTAATTTAACCTTAAATTTAACCTTATATGAATGGTTAATTTATAATTTTCACAGTTTATAATCCTTGACTGTTTTGAATAAAAACCTACGAAACAAAACCTATTACAACTATCAATTTACGGTGGGATTCCGGGTAGATAAGGAGATGAAGAGTGATAGAAAACCTAATCCCCTGATCGGATTGATTGGGATTTATTCACAATTCGCGCACCCGGATAACCATGATAGTTTTATAAATAGTTTTATAAATATTCAGTAACAAAAAAGGAACACTCATTGGGAAACACCCGAACGCTGTTCGGTGTTATCCGGCGAGGTGTGTATGTATGGCACGTATGCATTCGAGGAAAAAAGGTAGGTCAGCTTCAAAACCACCTAAAACAAAGGTGGCACCTGAATGGGTCAAGATGTCTTCCCACGAAGTGGAAGACCTAGTCGTATCCTTAGCGAAACAGGGACACAATCCAACCACGATAGGTCTGATACTCAGGGACGAGTACGGTATACCGAGCGTAAAACGGATATGTAACAAGAGCATTACACAGATCCTGGAAGAAAACGGACTGAAACCGGAGTTGCCCGATGACCTGGTCAACCTGATGAGAAAGGCGGTCCGCGTCAGAAAACATCTCGAGAACAACAAACATGATGTACACAACAGGGTCAAGCTCAGACACATAGAATCAAAGATAAGGCGTCTCGTTAAATATTACACCAGAACGAAGAGGTTACCTGCAGACTGGAGGTACGATCCAGATACCGCTGCCTTACTTGTGAAGTGAGGGTGATATAGATGGCTGTAAAGAAAAGAAGGAGGGGTAAGGTTGTTGACAAATGGAAAGCCAAAACGTTGTATCAGGTAGTTGCACCGGACCTGTTCCAAGGTAAAGAGTTGGGTTACGTTGCCGCCAACGAAGATTCGAAGTTGATCGACAGAGTTATAAGGATAGGTATGTCCGATGTAACAGGGAGTTTTGATGAACTGAACATGTACACCATGTTAAGGTTCAGAATTACGGATGTGAAAGGTACGCATGCATACACATCCTTTGACGGTCACGAACTATCCCGAGCGTACGTAAGAACGTTGACAACGAGAAGACACTCACTAGTCGACCCGGTCGTGGACGTGATCACTAAAGACGAGGTTCCGGTCAGAGTGAAAGGACTGATCATCACTGCTCACAGGGTCAGTTCACCAAAGAAGACCGCGATCAGAAAACTTTTTGAGAAAGAAGTCACAGAGTTTGCATCGTCTACACCGTTCAACGAGTTCATGAACGCGCTGTTGTTAGGCAAATTCGGTAACGAATTCAGTGTAAAAGCAAGAAAGATCGTTCCTATCAGGACTGTCAGGATACGGAAAACAGAAGTGAAAAGAAAGAGATAGATGGGTGTGAGTAATGCTAGGCACGAATCCAAAACAACTTGCAAAGATTATGAAACAGATGGGGATAGAAACCGAAGACCTGCCTGCAAAACGTGTCGTCATTGAATGCGAAGGATACAATATCGTTGTCAACAACCCAATCGTAACCAAGATCAGTATGAAAGGCAGCACCACATTCCAGGTAACCGGTGACACGGTAGAAGAAGAAACGATCAGCGATGAAGACGTCAAACTTGTCATGGAACAAAGCGGCGCGTCTAGAGAGGAGGCTGTTAGGGCGCTCAAAGAGACAAACGGAGACATTGCAGAAGCGATACTAAAACTACAAGGAGAATAAAAGAAGATGTGTCAGTCGAGAGAATGGCACGGGGACAGAGAACGGTAAAGAAAAAAGAAAGAATTTTTCAAAGTTTTACTTTTACTATTCTGCGTTTTTCACTTTCTTTAAACAGACTCTGTTGTAAAGGACCGCCCATACGTTTAACTATTTCCTGATACTTCTTAGTGATCTCAGATTTGGTCTTCCAGTACAACATTTTGGTTTTCTCGGTAGGGTTATGGATGTAAGGGAACACATCGGGATCACGATTGATGAGTTCCGTCTGTAAAGATTCTGGTAATTCCCTACCGACAAGAAGTATTTTCTTATCCAACAATCTTTCCAACACCCTTTCCCTGTCCCATGGAGATAAATCGTCAAAATTTTCTAACATTTCTTCGAATTTATCACAACCCAGAGTCTTCAACCGGTTAAGAAACTCTTCATCGATAAATTCTATGTAATCGCTTACCTTACCGCCATTCTTAAGTTCCCTCTCCAAAACACGTACTACCGAATCCATAAACGCGTTTACATCACCGGTTGACAGAAACTCATCGATCGCCTCGCCGAACAGATACAGTTTATCTTCCTTAAAAACTATCGGTAACATCTATCCCACCCCCATATGATCAAAAATCGAAACCAGATATAACTCAACCATCGTATATTTAAATCTAACTGAAAAGTGACTTAAAAACTGCAGAATTGCACTTCTGATCGAAGATAATAATGGTTAAAAAGAGACGGGAAGATTTTAGATACATGATAGTGATATGCGTTACCGGGTTGAGAGGTGCGGGCAAATCCCTCGTTGCAGAGGTCGGACGCGAATTTAATATACCTAGTGTGGAAATGTCTGCAGCTGTGATAGAGATGATGAAGAGAGAAGGTAAAGAAGATATGGATATCAGAGATTTTGCAAAGGAGATGCGAAGGAAGAAGGGTAACACAGTGTTTGCAAACGTTGTAGTAGACATCATAAAGAGAGAGTATCCCGATGCCAAGGCAGTAATCGTATCCGGGGTTCGCGGGATGTACGAAGTCGAGACGTTTAAAAGAGAACTGGGAAGACCAGTCATCATAGCGATAACTGCTGACGCGGATAAACGGTTCGAACGTGTGATGAAAAGGAACCGAAATAACGACCCGAAAACATGGGACGCATTCATAAAGGCGGATGCTAAGGATAAAGGGTTCGGTGTGGAAGAGGTTATAGATGCTGCTGATTATACGGTCGAAAACAACGGAACGGTAGACGATGCTAAAGAGAGGATTAGACATATACTGGAGAAGATACTGAAGGGATGAGAAGGTGTACCTGCATGTTGTTGAGTTCAAAAGAAATCGTCAATAAACTGAAAAAGAAGTATTATGCATCTCTCTACAGAGAACTTGTTGAACAAAACAGGCGGTTCGTTCACAGGTATGAATTCTTCGGTCCCACCCCGCCCAACGCGCTGGTAGGGTCTTATAACTATCCGAACGTTCGAGTAGGAACATTGATAGACATAGACAGTCAACCCGTCAATGATTTGAGTTTACTGTACGGCAAGAGTTATACCGAGATATTAAAATCCTTTGCATTGACATTGAACGCAGCCACTCTCCATCACGTCAGGTCAAAATCCAGGATATTGGAGAGGATACAGGAATCGGTACTATCGGATCGACCCATAGATATCGAAGTAAAATTGCGTGTTCCACCGAAACTTAATCTCCAGACCGATGGGTACGTAATACCGACGGGTTATCAGACATTCATAAGAGATTTGCACGTTGCAGAAAATCCACACGTACCGAAAATCGTTGATAACCTGATTGACGAAGGTCTAAATGCGGTAGAGACGATAAGGATTCTGACCAGACGCGGATTAAATACGTATTACATAACCCGTCTTTTCACAACTGGTCTGTTGGGAATGCATGATAAGAAGAAACTCGTACCGACACGATGGGCGATAACCGCAGTTGACGATATAACGGCAAAGTTAAACCTGGAAATGATAAGAACGTACCGGGAAATAGAAAATGTGTTGTTGTTTGAAAACGAGTTTCTATTCAACAGATTCTTCGTACTGATGATACCCGGACGTTGGGAGTACGAACAGTTTGAAGCCTGGCCCAGAGATACACCTTGGGGAACGGAATGGGGATTCAACGAAGAGTACGAACCGTACGAAGGAAGAAGGGATTATGCCGAGATCCAGGCCGGGGGATACTATGCTGCACGGTTGGCTGTAACCGAACACCTCGTAAAGATGAAAAGACAGGCACGTGCCATCGTGTTCAGAGAGATAGATAAGGAATACTGTATACCTGTTGGTGTGTGGCAGGTTCGGGAAAACGTCAGACACGCATTAGAAAAAAATCCTAAAAGGTTCGATAACGTTAGAGACGCGCTGAATTATCTCAAAGATAAGTTAAAGGTAAATATAGAGAAATACGTCAAAAAAAGCCGGATCCTCGGACAACGTAGATTATTGGAATTCTTTTAAACGATGTTGTTGAAGATGCGGCTGCCGGGATTCGAACCCGGGTCGTCGGCTTTCTCCGATCAAGCGTACGGTTCTTGGAAGGCCGACGTCCTAACCAGGCTAGACTACAGCCGCATCTTGTCCTATATTTAACTCAATCGAATTTTAAACATTTTGGTTTTTTCGGTTCTCTGTCTATCCTAAAATATCTTCTCTCGCTGAAGATAGGTCAGACGCCTAACGGATTTTCCGTTTGACCTTAACGGGTAGAAATCTGTCCTCATGCGCACGTTTTATCTTCAGTATCTTACGAACCTTTTCATTAACCAAAGAAGTATCCAACGTGTTGAGATGAGTTATTGTTTGGTTTATCTCTTTTTCCGGATTCGGTTTGTTGAAACCGGTCACAATTACAAGATCGTTGACGCGGACAAGGTCTTCGAACAAGTTGTTTTTCCATAGGAGTTCGGCCGTGCCCATAGATATGTCATCACTTACAACGATTCTGTGTTCAGGTAACATATTGATCGCCTTTAGAGAAACGGATAACGGAACAGTATCGACATCGATATATATTCCATGAGAAACCATCACCATATCACTCTCCAAGATGTAGAAAGGTAACATCTGATTGATATCCGTATGAAGATAATACACTGCCTTCTCATGAGGATCTATGTTAGAAGGAATATCACCCAACCCGGCAAAATGTTTAGTACAGGTAAACATACCCTCATCTTCAAACGCGCGTATCATAACACCAGACAGTTCGATCGTGATTGTAGGGTCAGAAGAATAGGAACGATTTTTCATGTAACCCGAATCGCAGAGGTCAACAACCGGAGCCAACACGGTGTTAAAACCTAACTCTCTCAGAATCTTTGCTATCGAACGGTTGTATCTGTAATACATTTTAAGAAATTCCGTTGATTGATTATCTCTAACCCTTGCATAAGCTTCACCGATCTCACGTTCTGAGGGCAAAACATAGGAAACATGAACGTTGTATCGGTTGATGAATTCAGTGATATCTTCATCCTGTTGACACAGTGTTCTAAACTCCTCAAAATACTTCAGCCTTGACACTGCTCCTCCCTCTTCATCTATCATGATGAACGGATGATCTTCCCGAATCAGAAAATATTCATTCAAAGATTCGATAGTGTCCAGTCCATATTCTACCAACGGTTTTATGTCGCGGGAGATATAGATGATCCCGCCGAACGATTCTTCAGGATGGGTTAATGCAAATTCGTAAGGTACAACCAACAGTTGAGTAACCTCTTTACGGTCGGTTGCCTGAACGATGTACGAAGAAATAACGAGCAAAAGAGTAGACAATACCTTTCTGACCCATTTGAACATGAGAATACCTAATGTTACAAAAGGTTTAATTAACTGACGGCTCTATCTAAACTACGTAAACGCCTTTGTGAATAATTCTTTAAAAAATCCGCTCGTTTAGAGATACAAGGGATAAAAGGGTGTGGGTAAGGTTTATAGAAGGATAATTTTTTCGGAGGTAAGTATTGTAGAGAAAAAGAAATCGCACTACGTAAAAAGAATGCGGTAACGTTTTTTAGAATGACTATAAAAATCTAACATTCATAAATACATCTTGGTGATAGGTATGAGAGGCGTACTCATATGTTTCGAGGGGATCGACTATTCGGGCAAATCAACGCTGAGCAGAAAGGTCGTTAACAAACTGATCGACATGAACATCCCCGTGTTGTACATCCATTATCCTAAGAAAAAACCTGACCTGACCAGTTCTCCGGATAGGTTGGTTAAACACTTCCTCAGGGAGATGGCGGACGATAGGGATGCAATATTGGACCACATTAAACACAAAGGGATTGTTGTAGTTGACAGATGGTTCTATTCCACACTCGCGTATCAGGGAATATCCGAGGCCACTATCGAACTCATCCGTAATCTGAACCTTCCTGTACCGGAATTGATAATTCTGTTGGATGCAGACCCGGCCGAATTAACTGCAAGAAGAAGGGATAACCCGGATGCTTTCGAAAAGAGGATGGAATTACAGAGGACCGTTCGTACCAGGTATCTTCAACTCATGGAGAAAAGGTTCTTCGGCGGTAGATGGTTCAAACTGAACGCTCTCGACCCTTTATCCAAGAAGACAGAACAGGTCTTGAAAGAGATCTATGCGGTGGCCGGGATTTGAACCCGGGTCTTAAGCTTGGCAAGCTCATATCCTAACCAGGCTAGACGACCACCGCAATCAGCATATTATAAATTGCAAAATGGTTTATAAACTTTTTCTCTCGTGATTCTGTTAACTTATTGCTGGTATAACGTCGTCTGGCAGATATCCGAAGTCGAGCGGAGTGGGGATTTAGGCATGGGAGATAGCCAAAGTAGATACCCGTCTGTTAAGCGACCCAGTAAGGTGCGAATCACGAAGTGACGAAGCATCGGGCTTCGGCTCATTTTAATATATACCACAAACAAGTCTCCTTAAATACACATTCATTACATATTGGTCTATTTCCACAGATATTTCTACAACCTAGGTTTTCATCTTCTCCGCAATGACGCCATATTACAATGTCAAGGATACCTGGATTTTCTGCTAATCTTAATTTTCCGTTTGGAATCTGGATGTATATATCATCACAGAATTTTTTGCAAAATGTCACTACAATTTTCTGAAATAATTTATATTTCGTTTCGTATGATTTTGCAAACAAGGTTAACACATCATCATTATTTCTCTTTAAATACCATTGAATTATGCCCGTTCTAAATAAAAAACGTTGAGTATGTCTATCAACAGGTATGTGTTCATAAAAACCATGGGATTTAAGAAAATCGTCATCACTTTTTAATCCCATCCGAGGTATGTGATTGTTATCTTTATGTAGCTCAATTATCCAATCACCAATGGAATTGCTTTTTAAATGCTGTAAGATTTCTCTCAATTTTTGTATTTTCTTACTTGACATTCCCAAACTATCTAAGTTTTTTTCAACGTTTTCTATACTCCATCCCCCCAATATTTTCTTAATGTTATTGATTTGGGTTTCTACTCCTTTTGCATTCCTTCCTTGAACGAGTAATTGAACAATTATATCCTCCAATAACTCTTGTTGATCTTCATAGGACAATTTTCTATTCTCTATTTTATATCTCCATACCAATCCATCTTTAATTTCTTCGTTAAGAAGCTCCTTATACTCATCCAAAAGGATTTTAATTCCGTTTTTATAGTCAATATCGATCATCATATTTACTTCACCAC
>JAGGXE010000030.1 GCA_021163225.1 Candidatus Micrarchaeota archaeon
AAGAACTGTTGTCAAGGTACGGAATCACTACTTTTGAGGATAGGATTAAGACATTGGTCTTGATGATAAACGATCCCGAGATGTCCAGGACGGTCAAAAAGGAGGCGTTCAACACGGTTCTCCAGGATATCAAAAACATAGAACACCCCGACGAGGTTAACGAGACGGTTTGGTTTACAGTGCTACGTCTGTACAGGTCTAAATACCTCACCAGCAAAGACCGGGCGAGGTTGCACGAGACCCTGTCACGGATAATAGGAGATATAGGTTCCGACCGTGTTAAGATGTACTATCTTTTTTACGACTGTGAGATTACCGGTAACAACGGTTCCTTCAGAAGGTTGTTCGCCCTGATCAAGAAACTTATGAAGGAGAAGAGGTTTACGGTCACCGACCTATCCTTCACAGTCATGAAACTGAACAAGAAATCGTTCACGAAGGATCGAGAAAAACAAACCAAAAAACTGGTCTCTTTGGTGGATAGGTTTATCCGTAGGGAACTGGAGAATGGGAACAACGACCTTGTTTCTAAGTTCGCCAACATCGGTAACAATGACGAAATATTCAAAAAATACGTTTTAAGGATCGCAAGCGACAGAACGGTTGTAACATTGTTGGAAGTGCTGCTCAGCAGAAGTAATGTTGAGGATCAACACGATTTCTGGTTGAGAGGGTTTCTCATAGTTTTATCTTCAAGCGAGCTTCGTACCCGCTCCAGCAAGATATGGAATCTGTTAAAGAAGAGAAGGAAGACCGCCCCGCTGATAAAAAGGATGAGCGAGAGGAATAAGGAGGTCATGGAATACATCAAAGTTCTATTTACGTGCGAATCAGACCTACTATTCTAACCTAAAAGTTTCCTGAGTAAGTCCATCTGCTCGGAAAAATAAAATAGATCATCTAACAAGTATTGTGTGCAGAAGGTGGTCGGTAAAAACCCGCTTCTCCAGGTATCGCAATCGCAGCAAAAGACAACAAAAGGTTCTTAAGAAAAATCTTTTAAATAACATAGACACTAATGCATACTGTTCTGTGCGTTTCGGGGTCATGGCGTAACCAGGCAGCGTGGCAGGCTCCAGGTAACCCTCCTCTACGGAGGTTGTAGAAGATACCTGCAGGTCGGGGTTCAAATCCCCGTGACCCCATCTCTCTATCCATCAACTGGGATTTGCGGAGCAGGGAAAAAGGATTTTAAAATTTTCCCGAGTATCCCCATATGTGAACCGCAAGGGAAAACGTACCACAGGAAAGACCAAACTCAAACGTGCTCTTGGCTTGTGGGAACTTGTTTTTACAGGGATAGGTATAATTCTGGGCGCAGGTATATACGTAATCATAGGTCCTGCTGCAGGCATGGCAGGTAACGCTCTTTGGTGCTCGTTTCTTATTGCCGCGATTGTTTCATTGTTTACCGGATTAAGTTATGCCGAACTGTCTTCAAGAATGCCGAAGGCCGGCGGTGAATACGTTTACACTGAGAGAGCATTCAACAAAAGATTAGCGTTTATCGTAGGATGGTTAATGGTCGTTAGCGGTATAATAGCAGCATCTACCGTGTCTCTTGGTTTCTCAGGATACCTGAACGCATTCTTTAATACAGATGTGGTACTGACATCGATCCTGTTGCTGTTTTTTCTCAGCATGATACTTATCTACGGTGTAAAGGAATCTGCATGGTTCGGTATAGTGTGCTCTTTGATAGAAGCGGGAGGTCTGGTGATAATCATACTGTTCGGTTTGCCGTATTTCGGTTCTGTTGATTACCTTGAATTCCCTGACGTTACGGGTTTGCTTAGCGCAGCGGCATTGGTCTTCTTCGCTTTCCTGGGGTTTGAAGAGATGGTCAACATGGCTGAGGAGGTTAAAGATCCTGTGAAAACGATGCCGAAAGCGATAATACTGGCCATCGTGATCACTACCCTACTGTACATCTTGGTCGCTGTATCGTCCGTTAGTGTTTTGGGTTGGGAGAAACTGAGCGTGTCGCAGGCACCTTTGGCAGACGTTGCATGGGTATTCTTCGGTGATGTATCGCATACATTGTTAGGCATTATTGGATTGTTCGCTACTGCTAACACTGTTCTTCTCGTGCTGTTGGGTACATCAAGGTTGGTCTACGGTATGGCTGAAGGCGGTATGCTGCCAAAGAGTTTAGCATCCGTTCATAAGAGCAGACGGACACCGTGGGTTGCCATAATTTCCCTGATGATAATATCTATGCTGTTTGTGCTGATCGGTAATATCAAAACCGTGGCCAGTCTCACTAACGCCACGATCCTGTTAGTGTTCATCGTGATCAATCTATCGGTGATAGTGATAAGATATAAAGAGAGATCGAGCAGAGCAGCCGAACATAAATTCTTCATGACACCGGTGAACATGAGATGGTTCCCTGTCATTCCTTTCCTAGGATTTTTAACATGTCTGGTCTTACTGGTTAACATAGAATTAAACTTGGTGTTTTTTTCAGTGTTGCTCGCTGTTCCGGGATTGGTGTTGTACGAACTGCTTAAGAAATAAGAAAGAATGAACGGTCGTAAAACCAACGACCGTGACTCTTTGGAATCTTTCTTGATTCTGATTTACGTTTTATTGAGCACCCAATCTATTATCAGACCGTAGACCCCGCCGAACAGTCCGAACCCGAGAGCTCCGGAAACACCGTACGGAAGAGCCATGCTTATACTGACCAGAAACCCTATCACGAACCCGCGACATCCCACGAAGAACCATTTCTTCCGGTCACTCAACAGACCGATCAGACCGCCCGCCAAGGTTCGTGTGTAAACGGTGTCGATTAACACGAGAGCGGTAAGCGGTACAGGTTTTCTCACGGTTGCCATACCCGCACATATCAAACCGAAGAACAAACCCAACACTACACCCGTAACCGTCTTCTTCATCCTAACATCCATATTCATCCACCTCCGTTATCTATGTCTACACCTCAATGTTGGTCCTGACCCGGACCGTTCTCCTCCTTGAACGTGTTAAGTTATATATTTTATTCTTGATTGTTCGGTAATCCTTAAATTTCTTCATCTTCAGATAGATAAAGGAATGATAGAATCTACCGACACACAGTTTAAACATGGATGTCTCCGACCGAAAACCTGAATCGTAGTAATCGTTCCTCTCCCTCCAACCTTTCGTAAGTTCGGTAAACTCCCTTTTAGTAATTAAGTCTAACGGTCTCAGGAGGTTCCAAACCTTCCTCTTCAAACCGCCCAAATCGTAATACCTCCTGTTGACCTTGAACAGGATACTTCTATCATCATCCAGGAAGTATACGCAGATATCTTTTCCAGCGATACTCGGGGAAAGTAATTCCCCCAACTCCAAAAAACTTGATAACGATTTCCCATCCTTAGCGATCCCGAACATGATACCTCTCTTTTTCACAACACCGCTGACAAAATCATCCAACCTTAAACCGAGCCGTTCCAACTCGTTGTTCAACAACGGTTCGGACAGGTCATAGAGAACGTCATCCCTGATGACTATCGGGTCAACAAGGTAGAATAAGAAGTCCTTCTTCATCACACCGAAGAAGTAAAAGATGGGTTCCATGGTTAAAAACAACTTCTCCACGATTTAAAAATATTGATGAAACCGAACATTTGCTCCTGCACGGTCAGGTCGAGAGTGTCGGAAGAACCGGACACAAACGGTTAAATACTCGTTCATCAAAGTATTGTATCGGTGATGAGACGCAGGTATGCTGATGCGCGCCGGCGAAGCCGGCGCGCAATGATGATAACCTGGAGCGCTGAACTGTCAGTAGGCAGAACTATTCGCACATCAATCTGTGGCCTGTGAATGTACAGAATTTTTTCATCGCAGTTCGGCCGGCAAATTCCGGTTTTGTCTCCAGTTTCTTTAAGACGTTTCTTATCGTTTTCAACGAGAGGAAGTAATTTCGGGATGGGTTTTGATTTGTGTGGAAAAGATTATAAATATGTTTTTACATAATATTTAATTGAGCGTGATTGTGTTGAACATTGTCAGAGGTGTGGGGCATGAATGTGAAGGTTATGAGAAAAAGAATGTTGGACTGGGAAAGAAGGCACATGCCTACCCTCGGTAAACCGATAAATCTTAGAAAATTTGCTACGATGGGTGTGTTGGTAGGCACGCTTTTGACAGGTGTAGGTTGCGATAAGACCCAATACTGCAGGTTGACTAAAGGGTATAAAGGTAAGGATGTAGTGTATGAGGTCCTTCGTGCGAACATCCACGGAAAAGGTAACGCGTTTACAGAGATCCCTTACGCACCGGCCGAACGTACCATATATGCCAAGGTTGAGAAGGGGATTATAGATTCTGCGATCACCTGGGTGATACGGATTCCGTACGTAGAAAGAGAAGATTCATCCGGGAACAAAGGATATGTTCGGATGCCTCCAGAGACGATTAGGGTGTACAAACTTACTTCTCCGGATGTTGTAAAACGTCTATCTTTGTCATCCTCAAGTCGGAAACCGAAGAGGAGGGTTAGACGAAGACACTAATCATCCTCTTTTCTTTTCGGTGCTACAAGGTAGAGACCGATGCTTATCATGAAAATGCCTAACTGCCCCAGACCACCATACCATCTCATTTTGTCAGGGTCATCGGCGATCGGAATGTTGAGGTCAAGGAAAGTTTCTTCAATATTGTCTGAGGTTTTGAACTCTTTTAGCACGTATCTATACCCATTGTAAATGCCAGTATCAAGTTTCAACGTTCGGACGACTTTGGCATTATAATCATAGTGTCCATCTAGATAGTACTTTATTATCACGGAATCGCACAACGGTCCAGTGTAACCGAGGTCGTAATGTGCTAACGGATGATGTGTGTAGGTGATCGATGAACCCGAGTCGATGTAAACAATATAACCGTTAGTTGTTTCTGAAAAATAGTAATACGTTGGATACTTGTTTTCTACTTTCACGTAACCGATTATGTTTCCTTTATCTTCGTTTTTGTCCTCCAATTCTCTGTACGTAACCGAGATCAACGGATAATCTTGTAGTTTTGATTTCAGTTTTTGTGCTACTTCTTCAGCAGAATTCCAATATTTATCATATACTGGGATCTGCAACGTTCTCTTATCAGAGAAAGGATCTACTACTTGAGAAAATGTTTTCAGAGTTTTTCTATCCATTATTCTAAGTTTTTGTATCTCTTTTACAGAAACTTTCTTCACAATCCCCTTTGTTTCTTTGACTTCTGTAGCTTTAATCGGGATGAAATGTTTTCCTCCTTCCACTAATGGTATCATACCGAGGAATATTAACGACCATCCGACAACCTTACGTTTGTTCTTATTCCAGAACTCTTTAAGTTTGTTTTTCCAACGTCTATCTCTTTTTACATTATTTTTCATACTTTAACACCTAACATTATTGGGGCATCATATTCTTAAAAACCTTTCTCCCACATGCAAGTTATCTATCATGTAGAAATGGTTTGTGTATATCGACAAAGAGACAAACACAAAACAGGGATGGTCAAAAAAATAAAAAAGAAAAATTCAGGCACCGGTTTTAGACGGATCGCTCAGTCGTCCCATAAAGAGGATCTCGTCGGTCTCCTTGTCAACTATCAGGAAGATGAACGGATGGTCGGCCACGAATAGATTTTCCGGTGGAACAGCACTAATCGCTACAACTATTCCTGTAGCCGCTGCTGCTTCGGTACCTTCTTCGTTAACATCCACATATGCCTGATGTATCACGTGGCTTATGAACAACTCTTTATTACCGTTCATCCCAGAGAAGTCCGCAGCACCAGGAATGAATGCTGTTGGCATCCCCATGGTTGAAAGGACATCGTTCAGTTTGTATTTTGTTTCCAT
>JAGGXE010000031.1 GCA_021163225.1 Candidatus Micrarchaeota archaeon
GGGCGGGATGAACATATCACCGGATTCCACATGACTGAAACTACCGTTAATACCTAATACGCAGTAACCTGATGAAGGATGACCCCGGAGCATCTCAACCCCTACGAAGTGGCCATTAGGCAATCCGTATAATATCCCTCCGTCACCCTCTGAAGATGTTGAGGAATCGAACACAACACTATCGTCTTCAAGTATCTGATAATCCGATTCTGAAGACCTGTAGAAATAGTAATCATGCCCGTCAAAACTACCCAAGAACAACCTCTCCCCCACGTCTACGGAAGTATATCCTTCCGGACATTCGGCAGTACAACTTCCGATCTTATCAAAATAATCTGGGTCATCCGGTTCGGACGTGTCGTAGGTGGTGTTTATGAAAGTATTAACCCCAGTTGTATCATAAATATCAAGAGAACGGTTATGATAATAATTAAAACATACCCGATTATTTATGAAGGTATTGTTTACAGGTGATCCTGCCAAACTAATAGAGATACCTTTTTCACTATTGTTTAGCACGGTGTTATTCGTAATAACATTGGATCTCGCATTAATATAAAGATATATCCCAGATCCAAGATTTGAAGTTATATTATTGGAAATTACACTATCGTTAGAACCATCAAGAAGAACACCGTCTAAGTTGTTAAAACTGATGTCATTTTTTATTATCATATTATTAGAGAAAGAACCTGAGGTGGTGTGGACTTCAAAAATTCCGTAATTATTTCCATAAATTTTATTTCCAACAAGAATATTATCAGATCCGGAAACAAAAATCCCACTTCTGGTGTTGTTATAGAGATGCGTATTGTTTACAATATTATGCCTCACAGGATCCGGTAAATAATAAAGGTATATCCCATTCTTAAAACCAGAGATCTCAACATTTTCAATAACAACATAATCCCCAACACTATAAATACCATCTAACTCGGGTCGTCCCATCATAGAATGATCCATCCCATCTAAAGTTACATTATTAGAAAGAATATGTATACAACTTGATGACGAATTAGGAATATGAGATACAACTATATCACTACACAACACGTAATCTCCCGGTTCGGTAATATCGGTACAATCGTAAATACAGGTTACGTTCATCTCATCAACACACAGAGATACTTCTGATGAAGGTCCGACCGGCCGGACAGGACGGGAGATCGCACCAGGTATTGTAGGTTGACTACTCCCCTGAGAAACGTTCCCAACATCCAGTAATGAGAAAGTATACTTAACAGCCGGAGAAGTTTTCTCTTTACCGACCCTTTTATGCGAAACGTAGGTGAACCTCTCCCCCTCAGTCAGGTTGAACATCTCCTTCTTCCCGGCCGATTTGTCGTAAACCACAAACCTAAACCTGCCATCCTTCGTCATACCGAGATAATCAATCTCCAACCCGTCCACAACCCGTTCCTTAACCCGGTCCGAGAAGGTAAAGGTATGATCACACACGCCTTCCTTACTACCCAACACGACCTTAGTTTCTGGTCCCTCATACTTAACCAGATAACCAACGAACGGTCGGATCACCTTAGTGGGCTGATATTTCCCCTGGGAATACTCATACACATCTAACTTATATTTGCCCCTGCCGACCCGAGCATCCAAGGTCTCACGGACCTCGTCAACCGACACCTCAGAACTCGGTCCGCCTAAAAACTGGGTGCCTGGGGACAATTTCCATGTCACCGAACTAACGGGCGAACCGCACACCTCCACTTTTCTGTATCCTTCGGAATACGCCCAATACCCGGTTCCGGGTACAAACTCTCTAACCGTTACGTATTTCCCATCCGCTAAAGCGTACACCTTTATCACTGACGGTAACACTACCGAATCCATCGGAAAACTGACAAGGTTCCAACCCTTATCCAGGTACAAACTCTCGCACGAGCCGGACCCTTTCTGAACAGGAATGAGGATGTTACCGGTTCCGTCGGAAGTGTGTCGAACCGAAACAGGAACTTTAGACGGCGCTTCGTAAGCACTCACAAAAACAGAGATCACGACGAGCAACAGCATAACCTTCTTATACATCATGGACTCACCCACTGAACTTCACAAGTAACTTTAAGAGAAGAGGTTTTTTTAAAAACTTTTCCGAATGACGTTGAGGGTTATATAAAGAACCTTTACCTCTCTTGAGAAAGGTCAGAACTCTATCTTCTTGATCATCTCCAACGCCTTCTTGGACACAAGATAACTCCCCGCAAACACGATAACACCCGGCGCACCGACAAACGGTATCGCTGCCGCTCCTGCGAGTAGACCTGCTGCCTCGGGTGAATCGAGGAACCTGATGATCTTGGAGATGTTCTTCTCTATATTCTTCGTAAACGGATTGATCTCCATGATCTTCTTGCCTTCTTTGTATATCCTCACTACTTTATCCTGTTCGGACGCCAACACCGCAATAGCACCGCGTTCGGAAGCGCCTTTTGCAGCGGAATGTCTGGTACCGTACCCCTTCTCGGTTTTAGTGTTCAGTATTCGGGCACCGTAAGCTTTCACCCTACCCGAAGGGTCGATGATAACCGCACCGTCCACACATGCGAGTTTGGACAGTACCTCTTTCATACCCGGTTCGAATACGGATACTTTATTTCTTTTGAAGAAGTTCGGGAAATGACATTTGTAATCCCTTCCTTCTTTCAATCCGCCCAACACAAGAAGACAACCTTCACCTTTCCGCGCAACGTTGATCGCGATATCCAGAGCAACCTGTTCGACACGGTCTTCACCCTTTTCCTTTTTGTTCTTTGTACGACGTGTAGTTTTTTCAATGGATTTCTTCCCATGTCTCTTGGATGCCATTTCCGATACCTCCGACAAAAATTTTTATCAGAAAGTTTTTACCTCATGATTCTAAAATTTAACTTTCAAAATAATTAGGAAAGGCAAATGTTTTAAATATGTTTACGGAGAGTACCATCTGAAGAAGTCCAGGTGTTAAATAAAGTCCAGGTCAATGTTTAGAACGGGGTGAAAGGAGATGTACGGAGGATACGAATATATCGACACCAAGTACAGACCGTCAAAGGACGATTTCATCGTATTGATGTGGGTTTCTGGAGAATATCCGTTGGAGAAACTCGCTGAAGGAATAGCGGCGGAATCGTCGGTGGGCACGTGGACAAGGATAAAGACGATGAATAGGAAGGTTTTCAAAAGATATCGGGCACGGGTATTCAAACTCGTGAAGGTCACTGGTACTTCGGGTTTCATATACATCGCCTATCCTTACGAACATTTCGATGCTAAGAATCTGTTACAGTTTCAGGCAAGCGTTATGGGAAACATATTCGGGCTTAAAGAACTTAAAGAACTCTACATCTGCGATATCTCATTCCCGATACGTTTTCAAAAACTGTTAACAGGTCCGAAATTCGGGATCCGTGGAATAAGAAAATACATCGGGACAAACAAACCGGGAAACAGGCGACCGCATACAGGAACCATCGTGAAACCCAAGGTAGGTTTAACACCGAAAGAGTTTGCTAAGGTGGCGTACACCGCTTGGGTCAACGGGTTGGACCTTGTCAAAGACGATGAAAACCTTGTAGACCAAAAGTTCTGTCCCTGGAAGGAACGGTTTGACGAAACGCGGAAGATGCTCGATAAAGCGGAGAAGGAGACAGGGGAGAAAAAACTCTATGCAACGAACATCACGGACTCATCGATAGACAGGATGGTAGAGAGGTTGGAATACGTGAGAGAACACGGCGAAAAGATGGTAATGTTGGACGTGTACGTGTTAGGGTTCACCGCTCTCACCCATATGATGGAACTGACAAAGAGATACGGACTCTTCGTTCACGCACACCGCGCAGGTTATTCCGCACATCACAGAGGGAGTTTCGGTGTCAACTTTCAGGTTTACGAAAAGTTCTACAGAATGATCGGTGTTGACCAACTCCATATAGGAACTGGTGTCGGTAAGATGGAAGGTTCGCCTATGCTCATAAAAAGGTTCCATGAGATAGCCGTCAAACGAAAAGGTACCGAAAAGTTCTACATAGGTTCGTTGGCTTTCGAGTTTGCAGAGCATATCAAACCGTTCTTCCCGGTTGCGTCCGGCGGTGTTGACCCCGGTAAGGTGGATAACCTGATAGCGCTCCACGGAAAGGACGTTGTTATTCAGGCGGGCGGCGGCGTGCACGGGCACCCACGCGGCACAGGCGCGGGTGCCCGCGCATTACGCGCCGCCGTCGACGCGGTCATGCAGGGCATACCGATACCCGAAGCGGCTGATAAAAACCGAGACCTTAAGGAAGCGCTCGACCGGTTCGGATACACCGACCCGTCAGATGTAAAGAAAACGTTGAGGTTCGAAAAGGAGAACGTGGAACTTATGGAACATCTGGTCCGTTCAGAAGGTATAAACGCTTTGAGAATGATCACCGAAAAATACGTATTCTGAAGAGCTATCCGGAAACTACTAAGATAAGATCATGCGGACGGTTAGAGAGACGAGTAAACAGATGGTAAGATGGTCTGTAAGAAAAGACAGCGAAAGGAACCATCCTCAGCTAACCTCTAGGGGGTACTTAAGAAACTAGGTAGAAAATCTAAGCCTATCAGTACCATCTGTCAGTAGGATTCTATGGGTAAAAAATGCGGAATCGGACTGAGTTATAGAATGAAATGAAAAGGGAAGTATAAGAATATGAGGAGGGGGTACATGAAAACAGCGGATGATGACCTTTTAAATAAAGGATGATAACTTTTTAA
>JAGGXE010000032.1 GCA_021163225.1 Candidatus Micrarchaeota archaeon
ACAGCGTAGTAAACATGATACTGGGTAAAGAATCCGCTTACGGTAACGTCCGGATATACGACGAGACTGGTCGATTGGTCGGCGATATACACGTGTCCGGCGGTTACGGTAGAGGCGTACGTATAGATGTGAGCGGTCTGAACAGCGGCGTGTATAATGTAGTATTCGACGGTGTAGACGTACACGGTAACAAGATAACCGCAACCGGTAGGTTCACGGTAGTGAAATAAGAGAGTTTTGCAGCCTATTTTGTAAACAATATTATGCCTGACCCTATGCACTTATGATGAATTTTGTAGAACATTTTTTGAACATGTTAAAAGGGATGTTGAACATCGAATTCGAACGGTTTAATCCAACGGTTTTTTAAATTTAACTCGTTAATATTTAAGTGCAACGTTGTTCGTTTGTCGAAATCTTCTGTCGGTGTTTTAAAACGTTCGGAGTTTTGAATGTTTTTGGTTCGATTTGAGCGAGGTGAAAACCATGAGTAAGAAGTACGTGTATTCTTTTGAAGAAGGAGATATAAGTATGAAAGAACTTCTGGGTGGTAAAGGTGCAGGTCTGGCAGAAATGACTAAGATAGGGATACCGGTACCGCCAGGATTTACCATTGTTACAGAGGTGTGCGATTACTATTACAAGCACGGAAATACGTATCCGCCCGAGTTGAAGGAACAGGTTGAGACAAAACTTCACGAACTGGAGGACAAGATAGGTAAAAAGTTCGGTGATGACTCAGACCCGCTTCTTGTTTCCGTACGTAGCGGTGCCGCGGTCAGTATGCCCGGGATGATGGATACCATACTTAATCTCGGTCTGAACGACCGTTCTGTTGAAGGTCTGGCTAAGAAGACCGGTAATCCGCGGTTTGCTTGGGACGCGTACAGACGGTTTATACAGATGTTCGGCAATGTTGTTATGGGTATCGAACATTCCAAGTTTGAGCATGTGCTGGAAGAAGCGAAAAAGGAGAAAGGTGTGACACAGGATACAGAACTCGATACAGAGGATTTGAAGAAGGTTGTGGAAAGGTATAAACAACTGGTTCATGATGAGACGGGTCGCGATTTCCCCCAGGACCCTAACGAACAACTTTGGATGGCTATCGAAGCGGTTGTCAAATCTTGGAATAACGATCGCGCTATTGCTTATCGAAAGATAAACAACATAACCGGTCTCTTAGGTACCGCTGTTAACGTCCAGGCGATGGTGTTCGGTAACATGGGTGAAACCAGCGGTACCGGTGTGGCGTTCACACGTAACCCTGCAACCGGTGAAAAGAAGTTCTACGGCGAGTTCCTGTTGAATGCGCAAGGCGAGGATGTGGTGGCAGGAATACGTACACCGCAACCGGTAGAAAAACTGAAAGAAGTGATGCCTGAGGTTTACGACCAACTCTTGGATGTTGTTGAGAAACTTGAGAAACATTTCCGTGACATGCAGGACCTTGAGTTTACTATCCAGGAAGGTAAACTGTACCTGCTGCAGACACGAACAGGAAAACGTACCGCTAAGGCAGCAGTCAAGATTGCCGTTGACATGGTGCATGAAGGTCTGATAACCCGCGAAGAAGCGATAATGCGTGTTGACCCTGCCCAGATAGACCAACTCCTCCACCCGCAGATCGACCCGGTTGCTAAACAGGATCGTGCGATGATTGCCAAAGGATTACCTGCCAGTCCGGGCGCGGCTGTCGGTAAAGTAGTATTCACTGCAGAAAAGGCTAAAGAGATGGCAGAGAACGGTGAACGTGTGATTCTCGTCCGTACCGAAACATCTCCGGAGGATATAGAAGGTATGCATGCAGCAGTCGGTATACTTACGTCACGGGGCGGTATGACTTCCCATGCTGCAGTAGTGGCACGGGGTATGGGTAAATGTTGCGTGGTAGGTTGCGAGGAGATAACCGTGTACGAGGATAAAGGAGAGTTCGTCACCAAATCCGGCGAAGTCGTTAAAGAAGGGGATTATATTACATTGGACGGTAACACGGGTGAAGTGTTCATCGGACAACTCGGTGTCATCGAACCCGAACTCTCGGGCGAGTTCGCAGAACTGATGTCTTGGGCGGATGAGATACGTAGGTTGGGTGTCAAAACAAATGCCGATACGCCTAAGGATGCAGCGACTGCCCGTAAGTTCGGTGCCGAAGGTATCGGATTGTGCAGGACCGAACACATGTTCTTTGAAGAGGAAAGGATTAAGGCGTTCCGTGAGATGATACTGTTTGCAGATGATAGAGAACGTCGTAAGAAAGCGTTGGATAAGATCAGGCCTTACCAGGAGAACGATTTCTACGAACTGTTCAAGGTCATGGACGGATACCCGGTCACTATAAGACTCTTGGATCCACCGTTACACGAGTTCCTGCCCAAAACCGAAGAGGATATGCGCGCATTGTCAGAAGAAACGGGCGTGAGTATTGAGAAGATACGGGAAAAGGCGGAGGAGTTGCACGAGTTTAATCCTATGCTCGGGCACAGGGGTTGCCGTCTTGCCATCACTTATCCTGAGATCGCCGTAATGCAGACCGAAGCCATCATAGGTGCGGCTATCCGTGCGGTCAGGGAAGGTGTTAAAGTAGAACCGGAGATCATGATACCGCTTGTCGGTAAAGTGGAGGAACTCGAATATCTCGATAGAATAATACGTGAAACAGCAGACCGTATGATTGAAGAAGCTGGGCTGAAGGATAAACTGACCTATCGTGTAGGCACTATGATCGAGATACCGCGTGCAGCGTTGACTGCTGACGAGATCGCTCGTGTTGCCGAGTTCTTCTCGTTCGGTACGAATGACCTGACCCAGATGACGTTCGGTTATTCCAGAGACGATGCGGGCAAATTTATAAAAGAGTACCGGGAGAAAGGTATACTGGAGTTCGACCCGTTCAAAACACTTGACCAGAGAGGTGTAGGTAAACTGGTTAAGATGGCTGTGGAACTCGGTCGTAAAACCAGACCTGACATCCGGTTGGGCATATGCGGCGAGCACGGCGGCGACCCGGCATCGATAGATTTCTGTCATCGCGTCGGATTGGACTATGTGTCCAGTTCGCCGTACCGGGTACCGATCGCCAGATTGGCAGCGGCACAGGCAGCGATACGTAACAAAACCGGGCAGTAATACCTCTCGATGGTCTGACCTCTTCCTTTTTTTTTATTTTGATGCGTACGAGAGCCAATCTACCATTTCTACGTTGTTGTACTTCTCATCCAACATCCTTTTAAGCGAATTCTTCAACGTTTGTATATGCCATCCTCCGGCAACAGCCAAAACCCTGTCATACTTATCCAAAGCTTCTGTGCACGTTTCGGCCATATGGAAGTTTCTATGGGCGTCCCAATAGGTAGATACTCTGTTCATTTCGCAGTAATCGTAATGCGGATAAGGACCGATGTATTTTATATCTCCTAAGTAGTCTTCTAGTTTTTCCGTTCCCAAAAATCGTCTCGCCGCCGTCCGAATATCCTTTTCAACAAATTCTATCAAATGCGTGCCTTCGGGCATTCCGTCCACGTAAGGGTCAAAAACTTCGTTGTACAGTATCTGGTTGAGCATGTTTGAGAAAGCGATATCCCAATATATTTTCCTGTGTTCGGTTTTTCTGGGTGGCGGAGTCAAAAGGAAAAGATACAGCAACGTAACCGGATATCCGTATTTTTCTATCAATATTTTAAAACGGTCGGGTTCCGGCATATCCATACCACAGATGTTTATGCCTTCTCTTAATGATAACTCGATCAGGTAGTCGATCTCCGAATACGATGTCCTTCTTTTAGAAGTTCGCATTTCAACCGGTCCGATGAAAACGATTTCGGTCGTTCTACAAGAATCTGTTGAGGTCTTAAGATTCCGATAACCTCTTCAAGAAATTTTATAAACGGGTGGTCCGCACTCGTATGCAAACCTGAAACAAAGACCAGGTGTTTCGTTTTATCACCGACATTGACACTGTACACTCTGGTTTGTGTGTAAACACCGGTATAAGGTATAGACGAACTGCGTCCCTTTTTTGTTTGTTGATGTTTCGATGATGTGTTCACTACCTCTTCATAATTTGTTTGTCGGTATTTCAATATCTCTTCATAAAAATCGTTCACAGTTACTCCGGGTCCGCGGCGCATATTCTTCCTCACCCCAGTCAAGGTCTTTTTTTATCCCGAATCCTGCCTTTTTCCTAAGGAGACGAAAATGTTTAAAAACAGATGACATCCTATAATCTCGGTGGCGAGGGATAGGCCGGGGGCTAGGGGTCCCCGTACCCGCAAATCCCCTTTAGGCGGGGCCGAATCCCGGTGGCGTCAGACCGTGTCTGTAAGGCCTGTACGGACGGTGTTGACGGTCTGCCCCGTTGGACAGAGTACTGTGTGAACCTGGTCAGGCCGGAAGGAGCAGCCATAAGCACAGTGCTCTGTGCTAACGGGTCACCAGACCCGAGCCTACGTACAGGGTCCCTGCAGGTGCGGTTCTGGCAAAACCGGAGTTCCCTCGCCACCACGATAGACCGGTCTCATCATAATCCGCGATTTACGATACAGTTTTAAAAAGTTCGGTGACATTATTTAAGATGTGCTGGGGTCGCCTAGCCTGGTAGGGCGCTAGCCTGCTAAGCTAGTGTGCGTAAGCACGCGTGGGTTCGAATCCCACCCCCAGCGTTAAAAAATCGATCGTTGTAAAAACCTTAAACGGTTAGATGTTCGACCGGGTTAGATGTTTCGTAGTGAGACCGTTCATAAGAGTTTGCGATAGGCAAGTAGTAATGCCACACCTCCGGTCGCTATTACAGATATTACCGTAATAAGCCAGAATGCTGATTGTGACGTTTGAAAGGGAAGGTTAACATTCATTCCGTAGTAACTGGATATGATTGTCGGTATAGCCAATAGGATGGTTATAGACGTCAGAAACTTCATGATGTTGTTAAGGTTATTGGATACGATAGAAGAATAACCGTTCATAAAATTTGTCAGCAGTTGCGAATACAAAGAGATCATCTGTATTGTTTGTCTATTGTCTATGATGATATCTTCCAGGATGTCCTGATCATTCTTGTACATGGGTAACAAACGGCCGGATATGATCCTCTGCATCACACTGTTGTTGGCCACGGTAGCGATACTGAAATATTGAAGACTTTTCTGCATCTCCAACAGCATCATGATCTCTCTGTTGCCTGCGGATTTTGGTAGATGTTCTTTAGTTTGTTCGATCATGTGTTCAATGTATCTTAAATACACTGTGAAGTAATAGTTGGTTCTGTTCAGAAGTTGGAGTAGAAAACGGACACGTTTAGATGTGTAGAACTGTTTCACCTTACCTTTAACGAAACTGTCTATAACTTCATTTTCTTTGTTACATATCGTTATTATCACACCGTCTGTGATCACCACCCCTAGCGGATACGTGGTGAAGGCAGGACCGTATTTGGTATCTATCCGATGCGGTATCCTTATGATCACGATGACCGTATCCTTCTCTTTTTCGATTCGCGGGAGTTCGTTTTCATCCATTATGTCCAGGATCACATCCCTTGGTATCTTGAAATGTTTCTCAAGATATTTTATCTCGTCCTCGCTGGGCGTTCCTCTTCTCTTTCTTGTGTACCGATCCCCTCATCCTATACATCATTTCTTTTTAGGTACTATATCCTTCAATCCGCCAAACTCCGTACCGAACGTTTCCTTCCACGTCTCCTCGAATTCTTCAAGGATTCTGTCTCTAACCTCCAACTGTTGTTTAACGTCGTGGGTTCTTTTAGCGAGTTGCACATCGCCGTATATCACATAACCCACTGCCAACCCCCATGATACGTATGCGGCGGCTCTTGCCATGAAGGAAACGGTTTTTGCTGCGAACCGGCCTATCTTCGGACCTACTTTTTCGGCTGTTTTTTTAGCGGCCACAGAAGCGGCTTTTTTGCTCACCCCTCTCATCATAAGACCGCCGGCACCGAATACGACACCGCCGAACAACGGGTACTGAAGACTGACCAACGGATTGTTCAGTTCGGACCTCAGTTCTTCCGCATGGTCGACAGAGATCAGTCCCACATTCGTAAATATTCCGTAGATCTTGGAACACATCGAACTGTAAATCTTTCTCAGTTGTTTATCCGCTTCCGTCTGATCGATCTTTCCGTTCACCACTTTCTCCCTGAGGTTGAACAGTTCGTTTACCGTATTCGATAACACATTGCCCAGATCCTTCCAGAGCAGGTTTTCTATCTTTTTCTTTGTTTCGATGTCCTCGGGCGAAGGATATGCCGCTTCGATCATCGAATTGACCTCATCTTTAAGCGTATTCATCCATGCTTTGTTCAGTCGGTAAACCGCTTCGATCATCTTATCGATACGTTCCACGGATTCGTTTTCGGTTTCCTTTAACTTCTGTTCCATCATCACCACCTGATTCTTATTTTGAACCTGTTCATTTTAAAATCTTGATTAAACGTGCCGGGATCCCGCCGACCATCACGTCGGAAGGTACGTCTCTGTTGACCAGAGACATAGCGCTTACTATCGACCTGTCACCTATCTCGATACCCGGTAATATCGTAGAGTTAGCACCTATAACGACATCTTTACCGATCACAACTTTTCCGACCCTGAATTCGCCGACCAAGAACTCATGGGCTAATACGACCGCGTTGTATCCGATGACAGTGTTATCCCCGATTTCTATCAGTTCCGGGAAAAATATATCGAAAGTTGCGCACAACCCGATGCTCACGTTCTTACCTATTTTCATCCCGGTTCCTCTAAGCAGTATCCGTTTGAGTTGTAGTGAGGGGATATACTTTGCAACCCAGATGAGAAGAAAGTTTCTGATAACTTTCAACGGGTCGGCAAAATAAAACATGTAGTTGAGCGAATTCTTCGGACGGTCTTCGGAAGAGATCTTGAATACGTTGACCTTTCTTTTCATCGGTTCCGTCACCTTTTACAAACGCACGCGTCCGTTATCCCCTATGTTTGACCTGGTCAACGGTACATTCTTCCGGTGCTTTGTCGTACCTGATTCTTTTGAATACCGGTGCACGTAACCGTCCGTCATGCGTCACTTCCTGATAACCCACTTCGCACACGATCACGGGTTTAACCCAAACCGCGTCCTTGATCTTGATCCCTTTTACGGCAGGTCTGTCGGTGATGAACGGTTCCATGACCTTTTCAAGAAATCCCATTGTTTCTTCATCGAAACCCGTACCGACCGATCCGATGTATTTGAGACTACCCGTTTTTGTGTAAAGGCATAGCAACAGTGATGATATTTTTCTCTTATCGTGTCTGAATCCGCAGATGATCGCGTCTACCGTCTCCATAACCTTTATCTTCTTCCAATACCTGCTCCGTTTACCCGGTTCGTACGGCGAATATTTATGTTTGGCCATCACTCCTTCCAACCCTTCCTTTTTCACCAACCTGAAGAACCGTTTTCCGTACCTTTCAATATGGTCAAGTACGATTACGTGCGGATGACGGTTGATTCCCGTTTGTTTAAGCAGTTGTTTACGTTCTATCAACGGTTTGGAAGTGATATCTTTTCCGCGGTAGTACAACAGGTCGAACACGATGTACACCGCCGGGTAAAGTTTTGCTCTCAGTTTTATGACCTCTTCGTCATCAACGTGTTCGCGCATCTGTAAGAGACGGAATGAAGGTTTACCGTTCTTTATCACGATGACCTCTCCATCCAAGATCACCGATCCGTTTACGTATCTGTTCAGGTCCGACAGTTCCGGGTACCTGTACGTTATGTTTCTGAGCCGACGGTTCTGCAACCGGACGGTTCTCCTGTTAACGAATGCGATACATCTCGTACCGTCCCATTTTATTTCAAAAAGATATTCATCGCTGTCGAACGGTTCTGACCTGACTGCCAGCATGGGTTTGATGACGCTGTTAAACCTGATGCTCAATCCGCCTCACCGGTTTTCATTTTCCGTGTTTCTTCCTATGTTTTTTCTTTTCGACGACCTTCAAACTCTCTTCCAAAGATTTCATCAGTTCTTCCGTGGCTTTAACCTCACGTTGAACCTCTATCGGCGGTACCAATCCTTTGAGTTTCGCCTCTATCAGTTCCAACAACCGTTCCCTGTACTCGTCTTTGAACTTTTCCAGGTGAAGCGTTCCGCTCATAGCGTTGATCAATTCCTTGGCAAGTTTTACTTCGGACCGCGATACCTTGTGCTCCTTTAAAAGGAACGGAAAATCTGGTTTGATTATCTCATCGCTGTAGAATAAGGTATGGAGGACGAGTAGGTTTCCGTAGGGTCTGATCAGGACGATATGTTCCTTCTCTTTCAGTATGATCTTACCAACCGCTACTTTACCCGTCTGTTTCAACGCGTCCAAAAGGACGAGGTACGCCTTTTCACCGGTTTCTTCAGGTTCTATGTAGTATGCATTATCCAAATATATCGGATCCACTTCGGAAAGGTTTACAAACTCTATCACATCGATCGTCTTACCTTTCGCCAACGCGATCTTTTCAAAATCTTCATCGCTTAACACCACAAATTTGCCTTTTTCGTATTCGTAACCCCTTACCACGTCCTCCCAGGGCACCTCTATCTTACATTTTGGGCAATACCTTTCGTATTCCAGAGGCGTATTACATTTTTTGTGAAGGAGACGAAAAGAAGGTCTTTTGCTTCTTCTTGCAGTGTAAAGTTTTACAGGGATGTTCACCAATCCGAACGTTATCATACCTTTCCATAAGCTTCGCATGTCTAACCACCGTTATTATCTTGCACCGGTTTTTTATAAATGTTTTTGAACGGTCTGCGAGAGGATAAAACCTGTTTCAGAAGAAGTTAAATCATCCGTTATTTTTTAGATGTGCAAAGCAGTTCTTTTAAAGAACCCAGGTTGGGTGCCAGATAATCTACACCCTTTACATCCTCGTTAAAGAACCGCGGTTCCCGTACAATCAGTACAGTAGTCATACCGGCTTCTTTTGCGGCTTTAAGGTTTTCTATCCGATCATCTATCATCATACATAAACCCGGGTCCACACCCAGTTCTTCAGCCACCTTTATATAGAGTTTCGGAGACGTTTTACTGATCTTTACCTCCTCCACAACCTCTATCTTGTCAAAGTTCATTTCTGAGATGTCATCTAAGATGTCTTTAGTGAACATCAGAGGCGTATCTGTAACGACGGCTGTTTTCTTATCCTTCAGACACGGGATGAGTTCGTCAAAGGTTTCGTCGTAACTTCCTTTCAATGTCTCGATGAACAACGACCTTATCTTTTCGTAGTCGGATATGTTTAAAGATTTCCAGAATTCGTATTCAGTAATTCTACCATCCTTTAACCTGTTGTATACACTTTTGACAGTGGTATAATCTACCTCGTAACCGGTATGCGCCAGCATCGGCGTCAGTACGTTTTTTATTATGTGACCTTCCTCTATCAGCACGCCTGCCAGGTCGAACAGTACACATCTCCACTGCGGGGTATCATCCATCTTATATCCCTCGATCCACGATTTGTGACGGTGCGAACACTACGAACACGCCAATTTATCTCAAAAGTTTACAGATATCTTCCATACGCGTTAGTACGACTTCCGGAATAGTCCCGTTGAGTTTGGTAGCACCGCGTAACAGCACCGCAGAATCGAATCCGTGGTTTCTGTCTTTTAAATATCTCTCCACATCCGGTTCGATGAACAGTAGTCCGTTGTCGGCAAACTTCTCCTTGAGAATGGTGTAAACATCATCATGGTCGATGGGTTTACCGAGGTCGTAGGAGAACAGGTACATGTGAACCAGGTTTGATAGTCCGGAACTCTCGAAGATCTGTTCCACCCATTCTAACGGTATGTCTCCTTTGACGCAAATCTTCCTACCGGAAAGGTCTGGCACGACATTAACAAATTCGTCATCTAACGAGTACTCTAACTTTTCGAGTATGAGTTTTCTCGGCATGTTCGGATCACGGACGTCTATCCTGTTCCAAAACATCTTTTCATCTATTTTACCGAGTGAAAAATCCCGGTACGCTGAATAGAGTTCTGATTCGTTGTACGACATCCTGCATTCGTCGAGCGTTTCCCTAATGAGTTTCAGCGGGTCTTTTACCTTGAGTATTACGCCTAACAGTTCGAAGAGCACGACACGATAGTTCTTTATGTTCGAATCTTCAGTCATAGATGGTATTAATGAAGGATAACAATTTTAAAATGTTCTGCAAACTGAACGGTTCCCACTCCTACCGAATTTCGGTCTGCCGATCCGTCGTTTCAAAAACGAATTGTGAAGTTTCCAATCCGGGACACCGATTTTTCACAAACAAAAATTTAAAAACACCAACTGATTAACCCAAACCTATGATACGAACCCATACATGCAACGATCTGCGAGAGGTTGACGTGGGTAAACGTGTAGTTCTTACGGGATGGGCTAAAGGGATCCGCGA
>JAGGXE010000033.1 GCA_021163225.1 Candidatus Micrarchaeota archaeon
ATATGTTTCAATTCTTCTACCTTCCGTCCGACCATAGCATCCAGGATAATGTCCGCTATCGCCTTCAGAATAAAAGACATGTTCATACCACCGAACACTGCATCTTCGAGAGTGCCGTTCTTTATCTTAAGATATACGGCAATCTGTTCTCCACATTCTTCAGACCGGCCGAAACAGTCGTAGTCATCAGAAACGTTTCTTGTAAAATGTTTAAGTATAGTGCTCCGTTGTTTAAGTTTGCGAACCGTCTCGTCCATAGCATCACCACAAATCAATTTATGAAAGGTCTGATATTACATCCACCGTTCTATCGATTTCCTCAAAAGTATTGTATATATAAAATGACATACGCACAGTGGAAGGTATACCTAACCTGTCATGTAACGGATGAGCACAATGTCTTCCCGAACGCACAGCTATCCCTTCCTCATTCAACAAAATACCCACATCATTACTTGTCAATCCATCCACATTAAAAGTGATGATACCGGCACGGGATTCTGGGTCTTCTGGTCCGTACAATGTTACATTATTCAATTCGGAGAACTTATCCAATGCATATTCAACAAGGTTTTTCTCGTGCTCACGGACGTTCTCCATACCGATCGTTTTCAGGTATCTCACCGCCTCCGCCAACCCTACCGCACCCGCAACATTAGGAGTACCTGCCTCAAACCGTTGTGGTGGTTTAGCCCATACCGCATCAGTGGTAGTAACGCGCTCTATCATATCTCCGCCGAATAGGAAAGGTTCAATGTCAGCCATCACTTCCCCACGACCGTATAACACACCGATCCCCATAGGACCAAGCATCTTATGTCCAGTGAACACCAAAAAATCGCAATCTATCTTTTTCATATCAACGGAGATATGTGGCACTCCCTGACTACTATCGATCAAACACAACGCACCGTTCTCGTGAGCACGTTTACATATCTTGCTAACATCGTTTATAGTGCCTAATACGTTGGACACATGGGTAACAGCAACAAGACGCGTGTTTTTCCCATCTATTTTGTTCAATTCGGTTTCTGGAATTTTACCGTTTTCGTCTATATCCAACCATTCCAACCGGACACCTTTAACCTTTGACAACCATAACCAGGGCAATAAGTTTGCATGATGTTCCATAATGGAAAGAACGATTCTATCCCCTTTTCCAAGATTACGCAATGCCCATGCGTACATTACAAGATTAATCGACTCAGTCGCGTTTTTGGTGAATACGATCTCCCTTTCATCCGCGTTGATAAATTCTGCAACGGTTTTTCTAGCCTGATCGTACAGTTCCGTAGATTCGGTGCCCAAAGTATGGACTCCTCGATGTATGTTTGCATTATGGTTCATATAATACTCCTTGATAGCATCTATTACTTGGATAGGTTTTTGAGAAGTGGCTGCGTTATCAAAATAGACCAACGGTCTACCGTTGACCATTCTATCTAACACAGGAAAATCTTTGCGTATCGATTCCACATCCATCATCGGACCCACCTTACCTATCTTTCAAAATTCTTACTGACAACCTGTTCAACAATAAGACCTATCTATATCTTAGGAACGCACCGATACCGTAAAAACTCCGAAGGAACTGCATACCTTCAGGTGTTTCTGTCGATATGATCTCTACATCGATATTGTTGAGTGTGGCGAGGTCCACCAAATCGTCTATGAGGTCGGTACGTTCCGTCTCACGAAGAGTTCCACCGCAGGAGCATTTTTTGCTTACCGGACCCTCATTCTCTCTTACGGTTATGTATTCCTCCCTGCCGCATACATCGCAGACTAACTTCACACGTTTTAATCTCAATCCTTCGGATAAGAGTACTGTTTCTGCCTGATGGTTGACTATCGACTCGCGCACTTCTTTTTCTCCGTACGTGGCCAATCCACCGGTAACTACTTCTTTGATGAATCTGTCAACAAGTTTCTTCTCTTTAACGAGTTCCTGTTCTTTCAGCAGTTCTTCTGCTTTTGCGAGAACTTCTCTAACACCGTACTCATCGGTATATCCAGTATTGACTACACCGAGTATCTTGACCTGATAATTGAACGGTTTAAGCTTGAGAAAATCTTCTTTAGCAGGACCAGGACCACCAACGATTACACCTTTTACACCTTCGATAAAATACTGATCAACGGCCTCACCAACACGTTTATAATATTCTTCAATGCTTTGATCTATCAACCGTTCAAACCTACGGGCAGACTGTCCGCCTGCGCGGATCTTAGAATGCGCGAGAGAATGGATTTTCTTAAGTATTTGGATATGAGTACCTTTCACATAAGCCAAGGTTGCCTCCCGACCGTCCATAACCAACACACCGTACACATCTTTAGCAGAGACCATCCTCTCCAACGGTTCTAAAAAGAATGTCGAATCGCATCTGTACAACTGAACATCTATCGGTAATGGAGGCACGATAGAAAACAGTTTGATATCCTGTTTCCCGGGCTGTTGAGCAACGTTACCGCAGAACACGGCTATACCGTTATCAGGGGTTTTCTTAAATATCTTCAAATACTGTATTATTTTAGTTAATGCGTCAGTAACGTTCTTACGAGTGGTTTTGCTTTTGATGTTAGATGCTTGGCTCTGTTCCTGCCTAAGCTTATTCATCACTTCTGATAACGGATAACCTTTAGATATGTACAACGATATCAACTCCGTCCCACTACCTCTGTAAGACTTAAGCAATTTCAATTTCTTCTTGAGTTCGTACATCTCGGGATTTTCAGCCATATCTCCCACCGTGCGCATATTCGGTTCGTTCGAACAGAGAACATACAATCGAATGACAGTAAACCGTATCAAACCGTTAACGGACAATCTCATACGTGTCAAAGGGTTTGTTCAGTAGATATATCCTAAAATGGTTGATAGTATGGAACAATAGAAATTTTAGGCGCCCCATCTTTTTAATCCTTCTGACTGATGTATAAACAACAGATCTGGGAACAAAAACAAATCTGCCGTACTTAGAAGCGCGACGTACCAGATCAGTATCTTCACCGGTAACGTATTCCAAATTGAATCCGCCTACTTGACGGAACACGTTTCTCCGGATGCCCATGTTTATCCCGTAAACGAGAGGGATTCTCAGCAATGCAGTAATTTTAACCAAAGGGGTGAGAAGGTCGCGACAGATCCATTCCTCTAAAGGAGACCTTTCAATAGGATAGACCAGGCCTGTAACAACTACCACCTCAGGGTCATCAAACGCGCTGACCATCGTCTCCAACCACCGTTTACCCGGCAGAGAATCAGCATCTATAAACAGGATGATATCACCCGAGGCGTTAAGTGCTCCGCGTTGCCGCTCCGCGGCAGCGCTACGCACATGTTCGATCAACACCTTATCGGCATATCGACTTGCAATCTCCCTAGTCCGATCAGTACTGTTACCGTCACACACGATTATTTCAACATCGTAAGGTAGTTGAGCCGCTCTCTTACGCAAAAGTTTCAGAAGTCTTCCGATATTCTTCTCCTCATTGAGTGTTGGGATCACTATGGAAACGTCCACCATTGTTTCACCCGAATTCAACGTTTGCGAACAGTCTTTGTTGCGATGTATGAGAAAAAATTGAGATTATTAAACCTTTTGGTTTAGAACCGCCAAGAGAAGAAGGAAATTCAAGCAAAGTAACAAACGTCTGTAGTCCGTCATTATTGTTATTATTGTTTTAGATACAAGAATCACAGATCACAACTTATTCATTATTCGTTTTCTTCGCTGAACTCGAACCTCCCCCTCGGATACGACAGATAGGCAATCTCAATAACAGCAGTCAACAGACCTATCACTGGATAAACGGTCAATGCTATTCCCACGGGCAACCCAAATGATATTACCATAGGTAACTTGTTCTTCGGATACCTCCTTCTGGCCAGTACCGCAGCAGCGGACGACCCTATGATGATCCACAACCACATCAGATCGCATACGACAAACTCAAGGATCCGAATAGGCGGTACCGGCATACCCGCACAACCTTCCAAAGGTGATAATGTGAACAATGATATGAATGACGGTGCGCGTTTGCAAACGCCGTTGTCACAGTACCCTGCGCAACAGTCCGCGGTTACCCGGCATGTCGAATAACTGCAGAATGTGTAGGTCAGGTTTGGCAACGTTACGTTGGGTGGTATGTACGGTGCGATGGGTGCGATTCCCGGTCCCGTGAATGCCACTGCGCCGCCTTCACCTTCCTCCTCTTCCGGTTCGGATGGTGGCGGAGCAGGTGCTGTGCACACACCATGCTTACAGGATAATCCAGGACAACATTGAGGACCTGTGGTGTCGTTGATGTCAGGGTAACACGGACTTCCAGCAGGCACGCAACAAACACTCCCGCATGTAAGATTGAACCCTGCGAACCCTATACTCGTCAGGTCAAACGAACCGTCTATAACGGATTCCCAATAAGATTTCTCGGTATCGATGTTACAGCACGGTACCGTATCACAGTTTTCGTTCAGATGAGCGCATACCGAACATCCGGTATAGTTCACATGTGCTGTGTCCCTACCGCATCCGCTCGGACCGAAAACGGTAACCGTATAA
>JAGGXE010000034.1 GCA_021163225.1 Candidatus Micrarchaeota archaeon
ATAGTACGATTTGTAGGTGAGAAAGGCACAAAATCACAACTGGAGGAGAGGTATGACACTGTGGACACGTCTCCAAACGGCCCTGATTTTTACGGCGATACAACATCAACATTGTGGATCCGTGTGGATGAGATGTATTACTATATTTATCCTCCACCGGTCGATCATTACATCTATTTTTACGCGTTAAATGATACAAGCTATCACGAGATAGATGTACTTTATAAGGGTAATCCAGATGAGTATTGGGCAGCAGTTTTCGGCGGACCGGTTTACAGTTTACCGTTCGAAGCGGTGGAGTTGAGCGTTGAGGAGAGGTCGCGGTTGCCGGAGGGTTCGAAACTGTACATATATCCGTCACCTGCTAACAGCGTAGTAAACATGATACTGGGTAAAGAATCTGCTTACGGTAACGTCCGGATATATGACGAGACCGGTCGATTGGTCGGCGATATACACGTGTCGGGCGGTTACGGTAGAGGCGTGCGTATAGACGTGAGCGGTCTGAACAGCGGCGTGTATAACGTAGTATTCGACGGTGTGGACGTGCACGGTAACAAGATAACCGCAACCGGTAGGTTCACGGTAGTGAAATAGACGGTAGCGAAACGGCAGTTTTCCTAGTAGATAAGAGGATAGAACATAATAAAACGGGAGAGAACCGAATTTTTTGAGAAGCATTGAAACACATAGTAAATGCTTTTTGTGAATAATTCTTTATAAATTGATCCCCAGGTTGGAGACGAAGTAGAAAAAGGAAAACTCTTTTAAACTGAATGAAGGATAATTGAATTCGGGGAGGAATATTACGATTGCGTTGTTATTTTTTTGTGGATGATATTTCGGATAGGTCGGACAGGTTGATGGGTTTATGAATAACGTGACACCCGCAATGAGACAGTATTGGTCCATAAAAAAGCAGTTTCCTGATTGTATCCTATTGTTCAGAATGGGCGATTTTTACGAGACCTTCTACGATGATGCTAAGGTCGTATCCCGCGAACTGAACATCGTGCTCACATCGCGGGGAAAGGGCGAGAAGAAAGCGCCTTTGGCAGGGATACCTCACCACGCACTCGACATCTATCTGCACCGACTCCTCAAGAAAGGTTACAAGGTGGCGATCTGCGAACAACTCGAAGACCCTAAGAAAGCTAAGGGGATAGTTAAACGCGGTGTCGTCCGTGTAATCACTCCCGGCACCATCCTTGAACCGGATTATCTCGAGTCAAAAAGAAATAATTATCTGATGTCCGTGTCCGTCAGCCGCGATAAAAACGGTGTCCGTATAGGTGTGAGCGCGTGCGACCTGTCAACAGGCGAACTTTATACTACTACCGTCTCAGGCACCGACATGCTCGAGACGGAGTTGGAACGGTTCTCTCCTTCGGAACTCGTTATTCCGGAATCGATGCCGGACAGTTACCCTGAGATAAAGAGGGTTGTGGATACGTTGGCTAAAGAGATCAACATCAAGATTACACCGCTTGAAGATTATAAGTTTGACCCGGTGAACGGTGCGCTCAAGATCAAGGAAACCTTACACGTCGAAGATGTGCGCGTGTTCGATATTGCCGATAAACCTCTCTCGCTTTCTTCCACGGGTGCGTTGCTTGAATATCTGGAACGGACGCTTCTTAAAACCGACCTGCCTATTACTAAGATTTCGTACTATCGGCCGGATGGCACGATGATCATCGATGCTGTCACCCAACGGAACCTGGAACTGGTGAGAAACCTTGTTGACGGTTCGAAACGCGGTACACTGTTGTCAGTGATCGATGAAACGGTTACACCGATGGGTGGCAGGTTGTTAGTGAAATGGATGCTTAACCCGCTCCGTACACCGGACATGATCAAGGAACGGTTGGATGCCGTGGAAGTTCTTCATGAGAACACGTTGGTGCTCGAAAAGATAAGGGACCTGTTGAGACATGTCTACGATACAGAGAGGTTGGCTACACGGTTGATGCTGAGAATAGCAACGCCCAAGGACCTGCTCACTATCAAGGAAAGTGTGAAGGGTATAAAGGAGATACAATCGTTTCTTAAGAGTAGCGGGTTGCCAGATAAACATCACGCGTTCGAATATCCCGATGATACGGGTTGGTTGAATGAATTGTATTCTGCGATAGATTCAGCAATAAAAGATGATGCACCTGCAGTTTTCAGGGACGGTGGCGTGATCAAGGACGGGTTCAGTAGCGAACTCGATGAACTGCGTAAGATCGTGGGTTCGACAAAAGAATGGTTAGCCGAACTCGAACTTGCTGAAAGGGAACGAACCGGTATAAAGACGTTGCGTGTCCGGTACAACAGGATTATAGGTTATTTTATCGAGGTGCCGAAGTCGCAGGCTTCCAAAGTGCCTCCGGATTACATACGTAAACAGACGCAGGTGGCAACGGAACGGTTTATCACACCGCTCCTCAAGGAAAAGGAAGCGCAGGCGCTCAATGCTGAGGAACGGATCAAGGTTTTGGAACGCGAGATCTACGACAATCTGTTGAACAGGCTTTCGAATTACGGAGACCGGTTACGTAGGTTGTCCCATTGGATAGCGGAGATCGATGTTTACCATTCTTTTGCGTACGTTGCAGGCCTTTACAATTACACAAAACCTGTTGTGGACACGGGTTACACCATCGAGATACGGAAGGGAAGACATCCGGTGGTCGAACGTATGGTTGACCGGTTCATTCCGAACGATGTAAAACTTGACGAAAAAGAAACCGTTATGATAATCACCGGTCCTAACATGGCGGGTAAATCGTGTGTCATGAGAATGGTTGCTTTGATCACCCTTCTCGCTCAGATCGGTTCGTTCGTGCCGGCAGAGTACGCCAGGATAGGCGTGGTTGATAGAATATTTACCCGTGTGGGAGCGCGGGACGATATAACGCGGGGAGAATCGACGTTCATGATGGAGATGACCGAGACGGCACTCATCCTTAACAATGCTACAGACAGGTCGTTGATCATATTGGATGAGATAGGAAGGGGTACTTCCACGTACGACGGGATGTCTCTGGCATGGGCGATAGTCGAATACATCGCAACAAGGTTGAAGAGCAGAACGATGTTTGCCACCCATTACCATCTTCTGAACCTTCTGTCTCTGAAATACGATAGAGTGGTAAATTATCATATGACCGTCAAGGAATACGGGGACGATGTTGTCTTCCTGTACAGATTGGAACCCGGCGGTACAGATAAGAGTTACGGTATCCATGTTGCCAGGATTGCAGGTTTGCCGAAAGAGGTGATACTGAGAGCGTTGGAGATCGCTTCCGAACTTGAAAAGAACGATACCGTCCATCGTGAGGCGTTGGACAAGTTCACCGCTCTTGAATCTCTGGAGGATGAGAATGTAGAGTCTGTGATGAAGGAGTTCGAACTCAGATTGGAGACGGCCGACCAATCTGGTAAATCAAAGAGTAAACAAACCTCTCTGTTCATGTTTTTAGACGAAGAATCCTGACCTCAAAAGTTTCTGATTACGACCCGTTTGTATCTTTCTCCTGTTTTTTCTCTATTTTCTCTAAATTTTCCTTTATGAACTTATCGAACTCTTTCGGTGTTCTGAAATGTAAATGTTTTACAGTTTCCTGCGGTAGGTTGAGTTTGGACCAGACCTCCGCATATTCTCTGACAAGCTCGCATACACTATCATCGTAACAGAGGTCGATAGCGTTTTCGCCGTCATTGTTTCTGATCAGCGGGTTGGCACCGACGGACAGAAGATACCGGACGGTTTTGAGGATCCGACCGTTCTGCGGATAACGAACCATGTTCATGAGAGGCGTCCATCCGTTGTCATCGGTTTCGTTGACACGAAGACCCTGACTTACCAACAGTTCCATACATTTTTTGTCACAGGTATAGAACAGTAGTGAACGTCCCCGGTCATCTTTCACGTACGGATTGGCACCGAGTTCGACCGCCTTTCTTACGAGTTTGATATCATCTCTGTCAACGGCGTACATCAGTACGGTTAAACCGGCTTTGTCTTTTGCGTTGATATCCGCTCCGTGTCTTACAAGAAATTCGACGAACTCGATATTCTTCAGCGCGTAGAAGAGGGGTGTCCAACCGAACACATGGTCCCTGGCGTTGACGTCCGCACCTTTCTCAACCAGGTACCGTGCCAGGTCGAACATTCCCTTCTCTAACGCGAGCATGAGCGGTGTTTCTCCGTTATGGTCCGCAAGGTTCACATCTGCACCGTGTTTGACCATCAGTTTGGCGATCCGTTTTCTTTTCAGAAGGATGGCTATGTTGAGGATCGGTGTGCCCGGTGCAAACACTCTTTCCGGACAGTCGATAGAGACACGATCCTTTATTCTGTAGTTGACCTCCCATCCCAATCCTTTGAATACCTTCAGTATCGATTTGACTTCCCTGGTGTACCCGGCAATAACCGCTTCTAACAGAAACTTCTCCAAAGATTCTTTCAGATCTTCCTCCGATACGTTTCCATCTTGAACAGAAAAGTATGCCTTGTGAGCATTCATCAATTCCTTAATTATTTCCGTACGCGGATGGGTCCTCAGGAGTTTCGGATCGTTCTCCAACGTTTTATTGGATCTTGCCCGGCTCAATACACCCAAAAGCTTCATACCCTCATCCCCTACCATCTTAATGCATAATGCATTTTCACAAACATATATTTATATACACATTATTATTTAAAAAGTTATCATCCTTTATTTAAAAGGTCATCATCCGCTGTTTTCATGTACCCCTCCCCATATTCTTACTCATATTCTTATACTTCTCTTCTCATTTCACTTTTTACTTCACTTTCCATTTCTCCTTCTGTACTCATCTCCAAAAACTTATCCTTCCTGTAAAGGTATCTCTATTTTTCTACCCTCTCTTCTTTGACACGTCTCTTATTAGTCCCGCCTTCTTACCTCCCCATTTTTATTTATTCGTTCATAAACCTAAGCCTGTCTTCTGATAGGATTCTGGTAGGAAGTTGATAAAACTCGCCGATATCGGATAACTTTAACCCGCCCGCTTCGCACCTTCAGAATACGTATTTTTCGGTGATCATTCTCAAAGCATTTATACCTTCTGAACGGACCAGATGTTCCATAAGTTCCACGTTCTCCTTTTCGAACCTTAACGTTTTCTTTACATCTGACGGGTCGGTGTATCCGAACCGGTCGAGCGCTTCCTTAAGGTCTCGGTTTTTATCAGCCGCTTCGGGTATCGGTATGCCCTGCATGACCGCG
>JAGGXE010000035.1 GCA_021163225.1 Candidatus Micrarchaeota archaeon
ATGCGCTGATCTCCGGAGACCTCGATAAAGCCGAGTGGATGTTCGACCTCATGAGTTGCCTTTACGAAGTATTATCCGAAATCAAATTATCATCGGCGGTTCTGCCCGGTTTCAAAGGCAAGGTTGACGTAGCGCGACGGCAAGTCGAAAACGCACGGAGCGAACTTTTCTTTGCCAAACTAACAGATCAGAGAAGGACAAGATAGAATCTGCAAGTTCTGTAAGATCTGAATCCGGGACATTCCGACCATGAAAAAATAATCGGCTCGTCTTAGATAAAGGTTGGACGGGTTCGTGACCAGTTCCAGCCCCACCAGAGGCGGTAGTACAAAAGAAATATCATCAAAGAAATAAAGTTGAGAATGTCTTCTCTGTGATAAAAAGAAAATTTGGTGATGAATTACACGCTAGATGTTTAACTATGAGAAAAAAGGAAGTCAAACTTAAGCATCTTGTTTATAACTTTTGGGAGGTTTTCTACGGGACCAAAAAATCGAAACATTTATTAATCAGATGCATTAACAAGGTGTTTGAAACGACCGGTATAACGGTGATGACATGTCTGGAAAGAGGAGAATGACCGTTCTTTTATTGATACTGTTCGGGTTAGTGTTTCTGTTTGTTGCAGGTTGTTCGGAGCAGGACGTATTCAGGAGACCTGTTCAGGAACCGTTTGTAAAACCTCATCAGTCGAACGAAGGCGAAACGGTTTCTACAGAACAACCTGAGGCTAAAGTTACACATTATACTCAGCCGGCTAACCAGGGATACACTTCGACACCTGGAGAACCGATGTACGTGTACTTTATAGATGTCGGTTACGGTGATGCAACGTTGATCAAAAAAGGCGATTTTGACATGTTGATAGACACTGGGTCTTCGGAGGAACAGGGCGAAATAGTGGTCAGATTTCTTAAACAACATAATGTTGACGACATCGACCTGTTGGTCTTGACACTACCCTTCCAGGATCACATGGGTGGTGTAAAACCTATATTCAAGAACTTTGACGTTGAGGAGATATGGGACAACGGTGTAACCAAAGATACTGGTGTATATCGTAGTTACGAGTATTACCGGAAAAAGTACGCTCCGGATGCAGTGGTTAAACATCCGGTGTTCGGTGACGAGTTCGATTACAACGGGATACATATAGATGTTATCAATCCAGGTATCAAAAAAGAGGGTAGCGGATTTTTAACTCATGATTCCCTTACGATGGTGATATCTGACCGCAATTTCAAACTGTTGATGACAGACCTTCAACCATACCTCCTTAAAGATAAACTCCGTCTTTACTACAATGACAATGTTCCGAAGTTGTCCGTATTAAAGGTTTCTTATCACGGTGGTAACTTCCTTTCACCGCTTACGGAAAACTGCGAATACCGAGACGTGATAAATATGACGCATCCGGATTACGCAGTGATCCTCGTAGGTCCTAATCAGGATGACAGGCCCAATCTATCGGTGTTGGGTGCTTTTGAAGCATACGATATACCGATCCTACGCACCGATATGAACGGTACCATTACCATAGTGGTAACGGATGCAGGTTACAATGTTACCACCGAAAGATAGAACGGTTTGTTAATCACAGGTGGGACGAATGCGTGAGCATACCTCGGTAAACAGCATAGATACGAAGAAGGAGGATCTGATCGAGGTGATCCATAGAAGGTTCGGCGATGACGGATTAATGGTTCTTACCATGATCGATGGGTCGAAATCGCTTCGCGACCTGCTTATCAGTTCTAATGTCGACCCTAAGAAGGTAGCATCGGTGTTAAAGTTTCTGTACGAAAGAGGATTTTTGACGTTTCTGGTGGATTAGTACGACGTCTTGGTTCGCTGATATTTCAAAAATAAACTGCTGTCAACCTACACAATCCGACGGGCAACTGTTCGCTGTCTCCCCGCAGATTACCCTGCACACACCGTCACCGCATCCGGGGCACGAATCCGGACCTCTCGGGTTCTCCACCACGTAAACGATATCACCTGACCGTTCCACACTGGGATGATAGTTGAGACATGGCGGCGACCCTCCGCACACGTATACTGGGTCACAATCCGCGGGACAGGTAAACTTGTCTTCACCGCCCGCCGGCTCGCATTTACCGTTACCGCACCTTGCAACTTGGTCGCAATCATCAGGACATGTTTCGTAGGATTCGGTATAGGGGTTACACATCCCGTTACCGCATACCTCTAATCTGTTGGGATTGAGACAGTCCGAAGGACATGTCTGCGATGTTTCCCCGCGTTCTACTTCGCACCGGCCGTTGTAGTTGCATCCGCAATCGTCACAGTTCTCTTCCGTTTCACCTCTCATTATTTCACAGGTTCCGTCGTGATCGCATCCGCAATCCTCCGGGCATGTGATCTCGTTTTCGCCTAAATATCTTTGACACCACGGTTGCAGTATCCCGCCGGGTGAGACCATCACACCGTCCACATAGATGGGCTGGTCCCAATAGATCTCTCTACCGGTGCAGGAACAGTCTATGCATGTGTAAGGTGTTTCGTTCTGATCCTCTTCGCACACGCCGTCATGGTCACAGTCTACCGTAAGCCTACCGTAGTCCGGGTAACAATCCAAAGATGGGACACCAGGAACATCACCAGAGCATCTTTCACCGTTCCCGTTTATACCTTTAACTATTATGGAAGTACCCCAATACTCACCGCGTTGCGGCTCGCATATCCCGTCGTGATCCCATCCGCACCCGAGTCCAACGTTACCGACGGATTCTCCTCTGCACACTTCGCAGTAGTCATTGTACGTATAAACACCGTCTTCGCACATCCCGTTATCGCTACCGAACGGTTCGGGCATACCGTCCCACGCATTGTTATAATCGACACATCCTTTAGGCACACGTTTACAC
>JAGGXE010000036.1 GCA_021163225.1 Candidatus Micrarchaeota archaeon
CGCATTTACCGTTGCCGCATACCGGACCCGCACAATCCTCCGGACAGGTCGTTTCGTTCTCAGGACCCCACGAACATCCAGCGTTCAGACAATAGGTTTCCTCACGTATGTTGGAACATGCGAACGTCCCTGAACACTTCCCAGGTACCCATGAACAACCTTCAACAGAATTACATTCTGATTCGTCTGTGAACGCCTTACACAACAGTTTCCCATCACAATAAGGTTTTGGTACTGTACAACCGAACTGGTCGCAAACATCGCTTGTCAGTTTACCGCATTCAATCTCTCCGGAACATGACCCTTCGGCCGAACATCCTGCCAAGTTACACGTCTTCTCATCCTTGATGTTTTCGCACACAACTTCGCCAGTACATGAAGACGGTGTGAAAGAACAACCGGCAGCCTCACAATAATCAGGTTTTATCTTCTCACATGGCAGGATTTCTCCATAACATTTGTTATTCTTCTTATCCCACTTACAACCTACACCTGTACACATGGACGGGTCGGTTATCTGATCGCAGGTAGTGTTCACATCGCCCGTACATGATGGTTGGTTCCATGTACATCCCAACGCAGAACAGGTTGAAGAATCGTCAGAATAATCAGAACAGGACACGTTCGGTGTACCTGAACATGTAAAACTCCATACGCATCCCGCAAGAGTACATGTGTTTTCATCCGTCAGGTCGGAACAATTCACATTAGGAGTACCCTCACAATACTTCGGAACCACCCATTCACAATGCACGTTCCTACAACTCTCTTCATCCGTATAGTTTGAGCATGATAACGAAGTAGGTTCGCCCGAACAGTAATCACCTTCCCAGTAACAGCCGTAACCCGAACATTCGGTTCTGTTATATTCAGAACAATCACCAGTCACATCACCGTAACATATGTACAAACTGAGGTCGCAGACACCGTCCCCACATTTACCGGTCTTTTGATTTGGCGTTAGTTTAAGCTGTTTTACTGCCGATGGTTTTGATTCCGGGTCTACATAAATCCCTTCCCCCACAGACCTGATCGTGTTACCGAGCAGATAGACGACATGATCCTTATCATCAGTATAGTTAGCAACTATTCCGTAACCACCACCGTTACCGTATATCTCGTTATCACTCACGTTCGCATCAGCGTTAACGAGTTTGATCGCGACCTGGTTATCCTCAAACTTATTGTTTTGGACTGTTGAACCTTCACCTTCCAAAATGAGACCTACAAGATTATCATGGAAGTACGAACCCTTTATCACGGCATTATCCGAACCTATGTACGCACCTTCATGTCTGTAGTATCCGTCCTTGACACCGACATCGCTTATCTCCGCATTCTCTATGTAGACAGTCGACCCAGGATGAGCATAGAAGATGAACCGTCTCCCGTCACCGTGAACCTTACACCCGTCCAACAGACGCAGCGTACCACCGGGCATGACTTCGATCACAGGTGGGTCTGACGAGTTACCATCCATCATAAGCTCGCAACCACCTCTCAAAGTAAGTGATGCACCGTTCTCGACTCTCAAACAACCGTGGAGTATGATCCTACCTCCCGTACACTGTTCATCGGTTTTAACGATCCAACCCCCGTCGTCAGACGGAGCGAAACAAGTCGTACCCCAGTCCTTGGGTGGTGGGTTAAGATAATTCAACAACAGTTCAGACCGTTCCGATTCCGTCACGCATCCGAACAAGAACATAACACTGGCCAGCAGCAACCCCAAAATTAACACCTGTCTTTTTCGCTCCATTTGTACACAACCCCCTTCCAGTTCTCTACATCTCTAACAAAGATGAATTACTTTAAAAAAGTTTGCGTTTTTTTCACACACCTCCAGTTATACTGTTTAACAACGGTTGTGGTTGTCCTCAATATTCCCAAAACCATTTTAAACATCTGCAACCATATGTGTAAACATGTCTGCCGCGTTCTACAGGTCGCGAAGAAACGTTTTTGATTCATTATCAAAATTCTCACAATCTTCCATATTCAAGGATGAAAAATACCTTCATCCCGATTACGTACCGACGGAAATATTGCACAGAGAAACCGAGATAAAAGATATTGCGTCTTCGATAAACAGGATCGTTCAGGGCAGTAACTGTGAAAACTTGATGATTATCGGTCCTCCAGGAACCGGCAAAACTGTTTCTCTCAGATATCTTCTCGACCAACTTAGAGAATACACGCAACGTGTCAGAGGCGTTTATGTGAACTGTTGGGAGTATTCGACACGGTTCTCAATACTGTGCAGGATTGCGGAAGACCTTGGCATGTTCGTACCCAGACGCGGTGTATCCGTCGATGAGATCATGAGAACGATCGGAGAAGGGTATTTGAAAAACGGATTGAACGGGTTGATAGTCGTGCTTGACGAATTCGACAGATTGTTCGCTTCGTTTAGAGAAGAATCGCAAGTACTGTACAATCTGACACGGACTACAGAAATCCAAGGGATGAACATAACCGTGGTCACCATATCGAACAGACGCGATATCCTAGCCTACCTGGACGAACGGATAAGAAGCTCCTTCTATCCGCGGGTAATAGAATTCAAACCTTACGATTCTATCGCGTTAAAAGATATCCTCAAAGAACGTGCCAGATACGCCTTTTATCCGAACGTTCTGGACGAGCATGTGATACCTTTATGCGCTGGCATAGGTGTAAAAAGGGGCGGTGATGCAAGGGTAGCGATACGGACCCTGTGGTTAGCCGGCAGAAACGCTGAACGGAAGAGTAAATCAAAGGTAACCGTAGAGGATGTTCAGGAGATAAAATCAGAAGTGGACAACATCATTTTCAAGGAGTACCACCTGGGCAAAATCGAAAGAAAGATTTTAAACGTACTGAAAAAGGAAGGGACTGTGACAAGCGGTCAACTTTATTCAAAACTTTCAAAACTCAACATTACGGACAGAATGCTCAGGTATTACATAAAACGTTTACGGGAGATGGGACTGATCAGTTCAGAGATCAGACAGGTTGAGGGACGCGGGAGGACCCAGTATCTCTCTTTGAAGAGGTAACGTTGTCCACGGACGAAACGGAAAGGGCGCTGTCCCTCAGACCGTAGAGTCCGCGTGCGAACGTCTTGACAACGTTCTCAAACCCTAGGATACGAACGAGATAACCGAACGCACGTTTTTCACCGTACTTTTTAGCGAGTGTGGGAACGAATTCCTCCTCGCGCATGACCAGCAATCTACGAAAGGCAGGGTTATGTTTAGATGCTTCAAACACGGAGTATACGGCCTCCTTTATGCCTTTAACACGTTTTATCAGTTCGTACGTGTTTTCCATACCCAATACATGTTTCCGCGACAGGTATCTGACGAGTTTGATACCGTGACCTATTCTCCATGCACCATCCACGATCTCCTCTTCTGTCAAAACGCTTCTCAATATTCTCCACGTTCTGCTCACCGACCCGGTAACCGCGTATACCAACGCATAACAATCCGATGCAGAGTAACCCTTTTTAATAAGAGCAGAAACAGCACCCGAAGTGTAACCTGCGATGACCGCTTCTTTCATAGCACGTTTCTCACCCAACAATCCGGCCATAGTGGTGAACGCGGTTTCTGAAGAGAACTTTTCAACTAAATAATCGTACACGGACAGGGTACGATGGGTTGCGACCATCAGGTTCACAGTCTTACCGAGACCGTACACGGACTCCAAAAGTTCTATCTTCTGCCTATCATCCATATCAACACGTCTGAAGAATTCGTCAACTACTGCACGTTCTAAACCGAGGTCTGCCGCGTTTTTCAGCACTTCTTTCAACGGGAGGTGACCGACCGCCCATCTTGCAGTTTTTGATTTACCGTACCGTTTAACCAACAACTTTAACACGTCAGAATAACGTTCCAGGTCTACCAACGCGTTCAAAGTCACCCTGATACCGGCAGTCTTCAAGAACTCTTCCAGGGCGCCGCCGTTCGTTTCGAACGCGGATAACAGATCGCCGGGAGGGGCTATCCCTCTGAGTTCTTTTATCGTTCTGCTCACATTCGGCGACTCCTTCATCCGTTTAGCAATAAAATCCAACCGCAACCTTCTATCACCGTACTCCATCAGTGCCTCTATACCCAAACGGTTTACATAATCGTAGAACTCGTCTTCGGTAAGGATGAGATGTGCAGTCTTCAATGCCAGGCTCGGACCCTCCTTTTCAGCAATTTTCAGGGCCGTACCTTTACCGTAGACGGCATCGACCATCGACAACGCTTCTATTCTGGAGAACCGTTTCTTCAGGCAAGTATAAACTTCTTCAGGAGCAAACAGATTGTTAAACCTGTACAACCAACCGACAAAATCTTCAGAGTTGATCACAAGGTCCATGGCTAACGGACCCATCTTCTTCATAAGTTTCGGAGACATTCTCTCCAACAGAGGGTCTATCAACCCGTAATCACGGTAGACATCGATTGCCCGTTCCTTACCTGCCGTCAAAACGTACATGAAGAACATTTTGACAAGATACTCGGACTCGTTTTTCTTTATCAACGAGACTATTACGTCATCGTAACCTTCACTGATCAACGCGTTGAGCACCGCGTACCTGTTCCGGTAAACTCTTTCCAGGAGCGCCCAGAATTCGCCGTCTTCGACAGTATTGTCTCTCAGACCCTCGACAAGAAGGGCCAACGCTTTATCCGTATTCATCTTAAACAGTATCTCGTATGCAGACGTACCTTTCAACGAAAACAACTGGTTCAAAAATAGAGGATTCTCAAAAAGCGGGTCGTAATCAGGTAGACTATACTTCTCCAAATACGGTTCCATCGCTCCAAGTTCGTTGGACAGGTAGATTATCATCGCATCCATCTTACGAGAATTGAAGAACACATTGATTATGATATCCCAGGAAACACCTTCATTCCTGAGTTCTCGGTAAAGGATACCGTCCAGTTCGTACTCAGTACACAATAATTGGATAAGATGCATGTCCCCAGTTTTTATGACCCATCTTACAACGTCTTCAACATCGCAACCTGTCCGTAGAGCTTCGGCGATGAAATCGTGCAATATTATGCCGTAAGGTATTCCCGCCTCTGACGCATCGGTTAACAGTTTAACTTTATCGGTATAGACGTGGTATCCCAACCTGACAGCGAACGTCTCGGTATAATGCCTGGCGAACAGGTTCAAACCGAAACTGCCTTTACCTTTGTTGACGAACAGAGAAAGGACCTCTCTTGCTCCGGCGTGTGAAACGTATTTCACAAAATTCTTCTCGATCATCTGCCTGGCGATCCTCCTCGCGTCTCTGGACACTCTCTCCACCGGGACGTGAACCGTATTCGTACGTCTAACCTCTACAACACCCAACTTTCTAAACTCGTGTTCGCTTAACACATTTTC
>JAGGXE010000037.1 GCA_021163225.1 Candidatus Micrarchaeota archaeon
CTTTTTGACGCTCATGTGTATTCACCTCTCACAGTGTGACATTTGCTTCTACAACGTAAATCTTTTTAATCATATCGTTAGTTCTTTTTCCGTTCCTATGCTTGCGAAATGAATCCCAAAAACTCCTTTTCTGGAACAGTATTTAGAACGTGCTTAACCTTATCTTGTCATCCCTAGTTTTCATAGCCGTTTAACCCGTAATCTTTCGGGTCAGGTTTGTGCGTAAATATACGTACAATCCATGGTTTCTTCTTCCATCGTTCCAACGCCATCCAGTACTCCTTTTCCTTCTGTTTCCTCCTCTCCACCCGTTTCCGGTAACCCGAACCACCAGTTCTACCTTTAACGCCGCTGTCACTTTTAGCAAACTGTTGCCTTCTCAGTCTGACGTCTAATCTCGCCACATCGATGTTTGTTTTTCCTATTTCCGAACTCAACGAGTCCACCTTTTCTTGAAGTCGGTTCTGACGTCTTTCCAAGAGCTCTATTCTCTTTTTAAATTCTGTGAATTCTTTATCTATCCTCCACTGATACGTGTTCAACTTGCCGCGGTAAAACTGTGAAGCTATGCCGTAACCTATAAACGTTCCTCCAACTACACCGCTTCCGACCAGGAGCGCGACCGTAGCGATACGACGAAACTTTCGAGCGGTTTTCATGTATTTATTGTGTTAATTCACGTTTAAAAATGTATCACCGTATGTATTGCTGTTTTAAAAATGTAGCGCTTTCTTTTTACCTTTGGTTGTTTTTTCTTTCTCCTTCCTTTCTCTACCCGTCACTCCTCCCTTGAGTTTGTGATACTCCTCGTCTATTCTTGATTTAATGTTTTCTATCCTTTCCTTCATGATAAGTACCTGCTCTTTGCTGTATCCCTCTTTTGTCAGTCTATCCAATTCGTTGTAGAATCTGTCAACAGCATTTTTAACCGTGACCGGGTTTTCCTTTGTCATCTGCAACAGTAATGACCCGGCAACCGATGAAGTACGCGTGCTCAAAGGTTCTGCGTATTCCCATAACAGAAGTTTTATCGACTCTTCCGACCCTATACTCCCCAAAACGTATTCTGTTAGAAGGATGATTTTCCTGTTATTCTTATTTCGTAGCGGAGTGGGGTCCGGACCCATCACCAGTCCTGCGAAAGCGAGCACGGAGGGTTCCACTTCTTTCGTGCTCGGTGAGGTTGTCAACCCGCTCAGGAGAAATTCTATACCCCTTTTATCTTCGAAGACGGGTTTTTCATAGGATTTCTCTTTGTACAATTCAGCGATGTGTGAAAGGTAATCCGAAACCCTTGTTACGAACTCGGTTCTCGGCATAGATGTAAGTAACTTCATAGCCATTTCTCTGGTTGACCTGTTCATCTTTCTGTCCAAAGCGATGTCGGTTATCAGCGTTGCATAGTAATCCTCCATCTGAACATTCTCCTCGCCTATCTTGACCCTTTCATTACCTTTTCTCTCAAACAACCTCTCAAGTTCTTCTGTGTGAGCGGACAGGTATTGCAGGACCGTTTTAAGTATCTTTTTGTGTTTGATATCGATCAGTTTATGTTTGGTTTGTGTATAACTGATTCTCAACCTCTCCAGCAACGCATAGTTTATCTCGTCTAAAGTCTCGTTGAACAGGAGATCATTAAATCTTTCAGCCGCCTTCAGCACCCTGCGGATATTCTTCAGATTTATCTTTTTGTGTTCTGCCTCCACCTCTTTGTACGTCATTACCAGAATCTCCTGGTTCAGCACCTCGCGAACTACCGGCAGTTTGATTTCCCGGATTAGCGTTTCAGCGTACGATTGAACGTCTTTCGGAGCACGTTCGATAGCCGCGGAGACGATTATCGATGCGTAATACTCATCCTCGTTCCATATCCCCCTTTCTGTAACCCGAACGTTGCCTTTCACATGCCCTAAGAACCTGCGTATTCTATCTAGATGCAGACTCATATAATACAGTATGAGTTTCATCCTCATTGTGATATCTCTCTTCTCAGACCCGCTTGCCTTTTGCCATTCACCAAGGTCTTTATTCAACGTAAGGAACAGTTCCTTGTGAACATGGTCGAAAGCGTCCTTAGGAAAATAACGCATATATTCGGATAGCAATCCAAAGTATTCTTTCACATGGTAGATCGGCATTTCTCTGAGATACTTCGCACTCTCGACCAACCAGTCAACCGTCTTGTTGTAGATACCCATTTTCCCATAGGCCTTGACCATCTGTAGTAACAGGTGACATTTTGATGGCATGTCTCCTAAAGATACTACCCTGTTCTCAACAAGGGAAAGATAGTATGCATACCTGTCCCGAACAAAGTTTAAGTCCTCGGGAGCCGACAACTTCGCTTCTCCGAAGTATCTCTGTAGTATAATTTCTATTAGAGTGTGATAGAGCCGAAATTGGTTATGCTCTGCCACCTCTGCGGTTAACTCTTCGATCCTCTTATCCATCGTCTCCCTGACGTGTTTATTGATCATTGTCCAATCAACATCCCGCAACGTGTCGAGCGCGTCTGATAATAGTACCGGAGAACGCGTTAGAAGAATGAGGGTTTCAACAACATCCGAACTGTTCCGGTAACGGCCAAGGTATTTGATCACGTTTGAAGCAAAGGTTATGTAGTTAAACTTCAACGTTTTCAGCGATACGGATGGTTTCTTGGTAAACAGGTCAAAGTTTGTCCTCATTACATGGAGCAGGAAAGGGACCAACCTTTCTCCGTATTTCCTTTCCAAACGACCCCTTGTTATGTTTCCGATGCCTACTCTACCCATTTTTACTATCTTTTCAAACAGTTCTTTTCCTTCTTCTTCTCCGAACATGTCGTACAGATATTTCTTTAAATCTTTATCATTTTTGAACAACAATCTTTCTTTCTTGCTTTTATCTTTTGAACGTTTATCCATACCCCTCACCTTTTAATGCACTCATCCTACCGCAAATGTTCAAATTTAAACACAACCCTATTGGTGTTTTCAAAATTTATAACCTTTTTGGTCTCCATGATGAGACATACCATCCGAAATTACTTTCCCTCGTGGAAAAAGGCAAAAACAACACGGATAATTCCTGGGTAGATAAGAGAGATCTACAAGAGAATACATCGAAAGAAACTGAAAAAAGTGGAAACAAACCATAAATATATTTAAAAGTAGATGTCGATTAAATGAATGGGTGTGGGAGGGATGTGCCGATGGATAAAGATGTTGACATCCGACCGATTGTAGACGTGTTTCAAAATTTATACACTACCGTATATAAGGAAGACATCAGTCGTCTTGTTGCCAATTATCCTAACATAAAAAGTATCCATGTTGACTACAACGACCTGAACAGGTTCTCTCCTGAGACCGCGGACCTTCTTATAGAAGAGCCGGAGCTTGTGATAAAAGCGGCTGAAAAGGCTCTTCTCGAACTTAATCTCGTTGTCCTTCCAGGTATGGAATTCAGACCGCACGTCCGGTTTACCAATCTTCCGGACACCGGATTGATGATCGAACGGTTGAGCTCGAAACACATCGGTAAATTGGTTAATTTTAAAGGCGTGATTACCAAACGCGGTGAAATCATTCATAAGGTTCGCGTGGCCGTTTACAGATGCGAGCTGTGCGATACCGTGTACCGTGTTGAACTGGACGAGAACACAAAACCGCCTACTGTTTGCGAACGATGTAAACGGAGGTCATTACGATTAGTAGAAGATGAATGCGAGTTTATCGATATGCAACGCGGCGAGGTTCAGGAACTTTTGGAACGTGTCAAAGGAGGTACTCCGCCGGCACGTGTTGAATTGGTTTTTAAGGACGACCTCGTCAATTCAGTAATACCCGGTGACACGGTCGAAATAGTAGGTATTATGAAACTCAGGGAGTCCAAGGCATCCAGGAAAGGGAACAAACTCGTCTATACAAGGTATATAGAAGTCAATAACGTGCGGAAACTGCAACGCGAATTCGAAGAATTGGAGATCAGCGATGAAGAGGAACAAAGGATTAAAGAGTTTGCAAAGGACCCCAAAGTGTTCGAAAAGATTGTCGAATCCATCGCTCCTGGTATCTACGGGCATGAGGAGATCAAGAAGGCGATCGCTCTCCAACTGTTCGGCGGTACGAAAGACAAGACGATGCCCGGAGGGGTACCGATACGTGATGATATCCATCTTCTTTTGATCGGTGACCCCGGTGCGGCTAAGACAAAACTTTTACAGTACGTAGCCCAACTTGCTCCGAAAGGGATATACGTGTCCGGAAAATCCGTTTCCGGTGTCGGTCTGACCGCTTCGGCTGAACGCGACGAACTCAGTGAAGGCGGATGGACTCTGAAGGCAGGTGCATTGGTTCTTGCTTCGGGAGGTATTGCTACAATCGACGAGTTTGACAAGATCAGCAACGAAGACAGGTCGGCACTCCATGAGGCTATGGAATCCCAGACGATAAGTATCGCAAAGGCGGGTATAGTAGCGCGTCTCAAAGCCAAAACCGCCATCCTTGCCGCAGCCAATCCCCGTTACGGACGTTTCGACCCCAACAAACCACCGGTTGAACAGTTCGATATCCCGCCGACTCTGATGTCTCGGTTTGACCTTATATTTCCCATAATGGATGTCATCGATGAGAAACGTGACTCCGAACTCGCTGACAGGATATTAAGAACGCACAGAACTTTTGATCTGCCCGACCGTGAGAGGGTGGATGTCAAGACCGAGTTGTTGGACAGGGAGTTCTTGCGGAAGTATATCGCTTACGCGAGACAACACATCCGTCCCCAACTCACACCCGAGGCGGAGAGTAGAATTAAAGAGTACTACATCGAACTGAGGAAACTCGGTAAATCCACTCATACCGTTCCTATCACACCCCGACAGATCGAAGCGATAATCCGTATGGCTGAAGCATCGGCTAAGCTTCATCTTAGAGATAAGGTTGAAGTGAGCGATGCAGAACTTGCAATAAGTTTGGTTGATTTTATGCTTAAACGGATCTGCGTTGATAAAGAAACAGGGTCCATAGATATAGACACCACAATGACGGGTACCCCGAAGTCACAGAGGGACAAGTTGACAACGATATTCGATATAATCAGAGATATACAGAGGTTGTACGAAGATGTTGAGATCAACAAGGTTGTGGAGATGGCCAAGGAGTACAATATCGATGAACATACCGTGCGTAAGGTTATCGAACAACTTCTCATGCAAGGAGACCTCTACAAACCAAAACCGGGTCATGTGAGATTGGTTGAACCCGTGTAATATCTTCATAAGGTGTTTGGGAGTGAAATTCTTCGGATGGAATTGTAGAGGACAGAACGGTCATTCAAACGAACAGAACATGTTCACCATAATTCCGGTAGCTTACGAAGCTACAACAACATTCTTGAAGGGTACCGGTAAAGGACCGGAGTCCGTGCTCCTGGCTTCAAGACAACTCGAACCTTACGACTTTGAGCTTGACGTTCATGTGTGTGATTACGGGGTTGAAACCTTATCTATTATCCGTGAAGCGAATTATTCAGAGATGAGCAAAAAGGTCTCCGATTCTGTATCATCGGCACTTAAAACCAATTCTGTTCCCGTGGCTATAGGCGGTGAGCATACGATTACTTTACCGATAGTGTCCGCTGTTAATAAGGAGTACGGGAATGTCAGCGTGTTGTGGATAGATGCTCATGCGGATCTGGTGAACGAGTTCGAAAACGAGCGATACGCGCATTATACTGTGGGCAGAAGGGTGTACGAGACCGTCGATGGGAGAATGGGTTTTCTGGGCGTTCGCGTAATGAGTGAGGAGGAGAAGGTGTTTGTTGATGACCACCGAGTACCGGTTATAGGACCATTGTTTGATAAGAGAGAATTGTTGAACATGCTGAACAAGTTGAACGGTCCTCTCTACATATCCATAGATTTGGATGCACTGGACCCGGGTATCATGCCTTCTGTGGGTACTCCGGAACCGGGAGGATTAAGTTGGTACAAACTTATGGACCTTTTGATGACCGTTGCGGAACGTAATCACATAGTCGGGTTTGATGTTGTTGAATACTGTCCGATCAACGGGTTTGTACAACCTGCATATACGGTAGCGCGTCTGATTCAGAAGTTTATGAATTTTATTTACTTTAACAAACAAAAATAAAAATCAACGTTTCCCATCTTTTCATTTTTTACCTTCTTCCTGCCCTTGTCTGTGCACGGGTCTGAGCTGAGGGAATAGTATAACTTCACGGATGGACGGACTGTTTGTCAGAATCATTACCAATCGGTCGAGTCCTATTCCGATCCCTCCGGCGGGCGGCATACCGTATTCTAATGCTTCTACAAAATCGTAATCCATCGGATGATATTCACCGCGGAGTTTTCTCAGTTTAACCTGTTCTTCTAAAAGTTTCCTTTGGATTACTGGGTCGTTAAGTTCCGAATATGCGTTGGCAAGTTCTATCCCGTTAACGAAAAGTTCGAACCGTTCAACCAACCTGTCATCTTTACGGTGGAGTTTGCATAACGGGGTTGATTCTTTCGGATAATCTATTACGAATGTTGGTTCGATGAATTTGTCTTCACAGTATTTTTCAAACAGTTCGGTCATTGCTAAACCCCTGTTATACACAGGAAGTTCTATTTCGTTTTCTTTCAGCATCTTTTTTATTTCCTCATCAGGAGTAGTATCAAAATCTATGTCTGCATATTTCTTAAGGGCATCGATAAACCTAATCCTTTTCCATGGTCGTTCAAAATCCAATTCTACCCCTTGATATTCAATCGTAGTTGTCCCGTGGAGATGTTCGACAAGTCCGGATATCAGTTCCTCTGCAAGATCCATCATGTCGGTATAATCTTTGTACGCCCAATACGCTTCCATCTGTGTGAATTCGGGATTATGCCATCTGTCTACATCCTCGTTTCTGAAACATCTTGCTATCGAATAAACCTGTTTCATGCCGCCTATCAGTAACCGTTTAAGATACAGTTCCGGTGATATGGATAGGTACATGTCGGTCTCCCAGGCATTGGAGTGGGAGATAAACGGCTTTGCAAACGCGCCGCCGTAAACAGGTTGGAGAATGGGCACCTCCACTTCATCAAAACCTTTTTCGTCCATGAACTTCCTTATGTATTTGAATGTCTCAAACCTCTTCTTGAACACTTCTCTAACTTCCGGGTTCATTATAAGGTCCAGATACCGTTTTCTGTACCTGTCTTCGTAATCTTTAAGTCCGTGCCATTTTTCAGGTAGGGGCAACAACGCTTTGCTCAGTACACAGACATCCAGGATCATTACAGTGAGTTCTCCACGTTTCGTTCTGAACACGTATCCTTTTATACCGACGATATCTCCTACATCTATGAACCGTTTCACTATGCTGAATTGAGTTGTTGGAGTAACGTCCGCTTTCGCGCATGCCTGTATCTTACCATCGTAATCGTCGATGTCCAAGAAGATCAGTTTACCGAATTTTCGTTTAGCTTTCACCCGTCCGGCTATCGAATAAATCTCATCCTCTCTTGATTCTTCGTTCTTTAGACCCCCGTATCTCTTGTGCAGTTCTACAGAACTGATGTTGACATCGAATCTGTAAGGATATACAACGATGCCTTCCTTTTTCATCTCATCTATGATGTTGAGCCTGGTTTTTCTTACATCGTCCAAACTCACTCCTTTCACCCCATTCTCCCTTATCCGATTCGACAGCAAAACACATTTAGAGTTTTTATAGGCATAACATTTTTAAACAGGTTGTGTAATTGTGTAATACCGTTGTTCTCTAATTTAATAGTGAGAAAAATCTTTCGGAGGTGAGACCTGTGCCAGCAATAGAAGTCGGACGGGTTTGCATGAAAACCAAGGGTCGTGATGCCGGTCATAGATGCGTGATAGTTAAAGTGGTGGATGATAACACGGTAATCATCAGGTCCAAGGTTAGGAAAAAAGACCGTAGGTGTTCCATCAGACATATCGACCCGTTACCTATCAAGGTTGACATCAATAACCAGGACGAGGTTGAGGCAGCACTCAACGGATAAATCCTAACCGCTTTTTGTGTGTATCTATGATCAAAGGTCCTGAAGAGCGCAGTGTCCCGGAATTGCTTGAGACAGGGATAGTGATCCTGGATAAACCACCGTATGCTAATTCTCACGAGGTTGCCGTATGGGTTCGGCGGATACTCCATGTGAGAAAATCCGGTCATGCAGGTACGCTTGACCCGATGGTTACCGGTGTGCTTCCGGTAGGTCTCAACAGGGCTACTGCGTTGTTGCATTATCTTACCAAAAAGGAAAAGGTCTACGTGGGAATAATCAGGTTTTCCGAGCCCCAGACCCTGGAGAATGTGCAGAAGATGTTCGATGCTTTTACGGGTGAGATCGTCCAATTGCCTCCGCGTAAATGCGCAGTCAAACGCGTTCCGCGGAAGAGGACTGTCTACTATTTCAACGCATTGGAAATAGACGAGCGCGGAAAAGATGTTTTGTTTGAAGTTAAATGTCAGGCCGGAACCTATGTGCGGGCATTGGTTCGTGATATCGCTTACAAGTTCGGTGTTCACACGAGGTTAATGGAGTTGAGACGGACCGCCGTCGGACACATAACCGAGGACTTGGCACATACGTTACAGGAACTTGTCGATGCTTACTGGTTCTATGAAACAATGAACGATGAAACTTTCCTGAGAAAGGTTGTACAACCTGTTGAGAAGGTTATGGATCTACCTACGGTCACCGTTAACAACAATGCGATATTATCACTTACTCACGGTGCACCGTTATACGCACCGGGTGTTGTCTCGGTTGATCGGTTTCGTGCAGGGGACGTGATCGCTGTTATTACGGAATCCGGAACGTTGGTAGAGGTGGCCAGAGCCGTGTACGATTCCGATGAAATGTTGAAGATGGAAAAGGGCAAGGTCGCTGATCCGGTCCGTGTCATCTTACACCCCGAAGATCTGACCGTAAAAGATAGGACGGATTCGTGAGGCTGAGTGGTATGGAGAATCGGAAAGTTTATGTGTCCGCCTTGTCCTCTCTGCACGACACAGGTAACCATCCAGAGAATCAAAGAAGAATAGACGTAATAGTTTCTTATCTCAGGGAGAGAAGAGTTCCTTTGGTAGAGGTTGTTGATAAAGCAGATCCGTCGGACCTGACAGTGGTCCATTCTCAAAAGTATATCGCGTTGATCGAGAAACTTTCCGAAGGCCGCGCTGACTTTGGTGATAACGTGTTCGTTGAGGGAACGTTTGATGCAGCATTGAACGCTGCTGAAACATCGTTCATAGGGGTTGTAAACAACGGGTTTGCAGTTGTACGGCCGCCGGGTCATCATGCGTCCAAAGAAAGGTTTGAAGGGTTCTGTTTCTTTAACAATGTCGGATACGCGGTCGAGCGCGGGATAAGGGAAGGTCTGTTCCGGAGACCGCTCATAGTTGATATAGATGCCCATTACGGTAACGGCACCGCCGCATTGTTCAAAGATAAACCAGAAGTGTTTTATCTATCTCTGCATATCGATCCGGAGAGGTTCTACCCCGGGGTACGTCCGATCATCTCAGACCATCAAAGATGTGTCACCCTATCCTTAGAAACTGATGACCGTGCGTATGTGTCTATCTTCCGAAGAGAATTTGAAGACGCCGTTGGGTCACATCAGCCCGATAAGGTCGTTGTGAGCGTAGGTTTTGACACGTTTTATCTCGACCCGGTGGCAGGGCTGAACATTCGCGATCCGCGGACGTACTGCACAATTGCCGAAGTTATCCGTTCAGTAGACCTACCCGTTGCAGCGGTTTTGGAAGGAGGTTACAATCTTTCCTATTTGGGCGAATGCGCTTATCAGTTCTATTCCGGTTTATGCGGGACCGGGGACAACAAAAAATTAGGTTTTTAAAATGTTTCAATCTTCAATCTAAAACAGACCCGACAAAATTGTGACGGGCCCGTAGCTCAGCTTGGATAGAGCGGCTGCCTCCTATCTGCTCAGGTTCTGAGGGTAAGCAGTAGGTCGAGGGTTCGAATCCCTCCGGGCCCGTCGGTCAACATCATATCTTTATTTAACCATATATCCTATCTTTTTGAAACATTTATAAACTTCAAACGTCAATACAATTATCATGAAATCGAAATTTCGACAGAAAGGGAAAAAGAAATCTCAAAATCGCACCAATAACAATAATAACAATCTTAAACAGCGTACATCGCGCAGTCGTTCTATTAACGAGTTTAAAAAATACCTTCTGATAGGTGTCGTATCGGCGTCCGTACTGATCGGTGAATACATTTTTCTTTATCACAATACAAAGAAGGTTCGGGAACAACGTATCAGGGAAGGTACCGCAGCAACTACTGTATCTTTAAACGATAAGAATTTAAACGATATGAAAAAGAAACAGGTGTTTGAGTTGGGCTGCAAACTGATGGATTATATGTTTTCGTTTCCGCCCAAAGATTATGCTAGTGTTGCAGAATACACTCGCGAAGTCAACCGATATCTTTCTTTGATAAAACAGAAGTTCGGTATAGATTACGGTCAAATTTCGTTACCTACGGATTTTCCGATCTTAAATAAGAAGTTGTACGTCATCTCTGCCAACGGTTCCGAGCCCAACGTTGTGCTTATCAGGAGTGATCCGCGGTTTTTGGTCATGCATGAATTCTTCGGCGAGAATGTAGACCTGTTCATGGAATTTTTAGATTACTACATAAAACCTGATTCGGTGGATTATTCGAAAACCGATACAATTCTGTCTGCGGATATGATCATAAAGAAGAAGAAAGGCATGTGTTATGAGGAATCGGTAGTCTTTGCATCGTATTTGGAATCCATAGGCATACCTTCCCAGATACTTCTGTTTAACCCGCCGGATTCGAAGGGCTCGATAGGACACGCGGCCGTACGAGTCGTCTCAGGGAAATACAAAGGTCGCATATTCGACCCAGCGCTGAAAGTTGTCGCCCCAGGTTTCGAGAGTTATATCGTCTTCCTTTCCTCCCGTATGAAACAGTGGTATTCCAACGGACAGTATAGGGTGATCGTGGACCGTCTTTTCACAGAAGGTGAGTTACCCCCACCTGTTAAATCTATCTTGGAAAGAAATAACGATACTCGGGAGAATGAGGAAACTCTGCGATCCTTCTGGACTGCGATAGAAAATAAAGTGAAACAGGAGAGAAAGACGATGCCTGCTACTGAAGAGAACATACTGTTATTGCTTGAGAAGTACGGAAGGGTCGGATTTACCTGGAACGGTAGGAGTTGAAATTCGAAACGGTTCCTCCGTTTTCTTCAAGCCAGGTTTTTCGTTTTGATACTCCTCTTTTTTGTCATCTTCGTACCGTAAGGACATATCTTATTGAGGAGACATTCATCGCATCTCGGTTTGATAGGTTTACAGACTGATCTTCCAAAGGTTACTAAGAGATGGTTAATCGTTTTCCAGTATTTTTTCGGAAGTTTCTTTCTGAGTATGTATTCGGTTTCTTCCGGGGTTTTGGTGTGCACGTACCCCCATCGGTTCATTATCCTGTGAACATGTGTGTCAACACAGATCCCAGGTTTGTCGAACCCGAGCACTAACACCAGATTAGCGGTCTTCCGTCCGACACCGGGAAGTTTGACAAGTTCCTCTATCGTGTCAGGTACCCTACCACCGTATCTGTTTATCAGCATTTTTGCAAGTTCTTTCAACTTACGTGCTTTGACCTTGTAGAATCCTGCAGGGTAGATTAGACGTTCTATTTCTAAAACGTTCATTTTAGCAAGCTGTTCGGGTGTGCCCGCCTTTGAAAAGAGACGTCGTGCAACATCGTGAGTTACCTCGTCCTTAGTTCTTGCACTGATCACCGTAGCGACGAGGATTTTAAAAGGGTCTCTATCGGCAGATTCGGGCACCGCCATAGTCATATCTTTCGGTATCATCCTTCTAACAGTTTTGAGTACGTAATCAATGTTTTTATTGGTGATCATCGGATATCGTGGGGATAGTAAGGTTTATAAATAGGTCTGTCAGTATTTATACGGTTGCAGTAGAACGCCCCCATCTCGGGACGTGACCGTTCCTCGCGGTTACGTTGCCCGTTGTTTCAACGGGTAGGCAAGGAAGAGGACTTGTTGGTCCCGGTTCTACTGGAAAAACTGAAGAGCTGCCGGGGTGGCGGAACCAGGTAACGCGCACGACTGGAGTCGTTATCATGCGCGTTTGACCAGTAATCGTGTGCCCGCAAGGGCTTGAGGGTTCAAACAGGTCCTTTCGTTATGAGAGGGCTTTGGAAAATCCCTCCCCCGGCGCTTTATATGATATGATGTGATGTTGATGAAAAAAATAATGTGTAATTCGGTTGGAAGGTGATATGCGATGGGTGTGAAGAAATCTGCAAAAAAGACGAAAAGAAACGTAGAAAAGCACCGGGCTACTAAGAAAGAGAATGCTGATAAAGAGAATGCTGATGAAAATATCAAAGGGATTGTTCGTATTTGCAACCAGGACATTAACGGGTATTATCCGTTGTACAAAGCACTTTGGCAGATCAAAGGTGTTGGCCTGAACCTTGCATCCATTCTATCAGAAATCGCTTCCAATAGGTTGGGCATAAAAGAAGATGTGCCTATAGGTTCTCTGGAGGATGAACAGATAGACCAACTCGAAGATATAATATATCATCCCGCTAACTATAACGTCCCGGAGTATCTTCTTAATCGGAGACGTGATCCGGTTACCGGCGAGACAAAACATCTGATAGGAAACGACATCGTTATGGCGGTACGGTCAGACAAGCAAAGGTTGATGGCGATGAAATCGTGGAGAGGTATGCGACATCAAACTAAGAAAGGTAAGGTGAGAGGCCAGAGAACCAGGAGCACAGGACGCGGTAAGGTTGCGGTAGGTGTGATAAGAAGGTCTGTCCGTGCTAAGATGGGTGGTGGCCAAAAGACTGGACAAAAATCCGAAAAGAAGAAAAAATAAGGGTGGTGTGAATGGGTGATCCAAGAAAACTTAAAAGAACATATTCAAGACCTCGAATACTATGGGATAAAGAACGGATCCGGGAGGAAAGGGCGTTGCTCAAAGAGTACGGTCTTAAGAATATGCGGGAACTGTGGAGGGCTGCTTCGCAGTTAAGAGCTATTCGGAGACAGGCTCGACAATTCCTGGCATTGGGTGAGGAAGGTACTGTTGCCGCGCAACCTGTTCTTCAGAGGTTGAGAAGATACGGCATGGTCGGTGAACAGGCCACCTTGGAAGACGTTCTAGGATTGACGGTTCGTGATATACTCGAACGCAGGTTGCAGACACAGGTGTATAAGAAAGGGTTGGCACGTACAATCAAACAAGCCAGACAGTTGATAGTTCACGGGTTCATTGCCGTTGACGGTAGAACGGTTTCACGGCCAGGGTATTTGGTGACCGCTGACGAAGAGGATAAGTTGAGTTATACACGTCCGATAGATGTCAATGCAGGTCTCGTGAAAAAACAATCCGAAGACAAAGCGGCAGAAACCGTCGAAGAATCTCGGACACAGTCCGCTGAAGAGGAGAGGCCAGAACAGGTTTCCGCCCCTACCGAGGAGGCTTCTAAAGCAAGTTAGAGGTGGTATGAATGAAGAATGAAAACGTTAAAGCAATTGTGCATATATACTCATCTAAAAACAATACTTTGATAACCGTTACCGATATCTCGGGTGCTGAGACAATAGTCAAGGCAACGGGAGGAATGATGGTCAAAGCGGATAGGGAAAAAGGTAAACCCTATGCAGCTATGCAGGCGACGGCACGCGTTGTAGATAAGTTGAAGGAATACGGGATCAAACGGGTTGACGTGCGGATCCGTGCACCCGGAGGTCACGGTCCTAAAACACCCGGACAAGGTGCACAAACAGTAATCCGAATGCTTGCCAGAATGGGTATAAAGATAGACCGTATCGAAGATGTCACTCCTATACCGACGGATACAACCCGACGTCCCGGCGGTAGAAGAGGTAGACGTGTGTGATAGAGAAGGTTCTGACTACTGGTTGTGTTGAATGAGTAGGGTGATGGTATTATGAAGGTCAAGATGTTGAACGAATCATCGGACAGGATAGATCTGGAGGTTCACGGTGTGCCAGTATCTTTCATCAACACGTTACGAAGGTATTCGATGATGCGCGTCCCTACCTATGCCATAGATTCTGTCATTGTTTATGAGAACACAACTGCAATGATCGACGAGTTTATTGCACACAGATTGGGAATGATACCTATCAAAACTCCGAATAGGGTTTCTCCCGATGAAACCGCAGTGTTAACCTTGGATGTTCAGGGACCGCGTAAAGTGTACTCGCGTGACCTTCAACCGGATAAGACGGGTGTTGAAGTTGCCAACAAGGATATACTTCTGTTTACTCTTGAGAATGATCAATCGTTGAGAGTTGAATGCACGGTACGTGTCGGTACCGGTGCCAAGCATGCCAAGTTTCAGTCAGGGTTATCTTCGTACGAGCAGTTAGATGACACATCCTTTAAGTTCTTTGTGGAGTCGTTCGGACAACGAGGAGTCAAAGACCTGTTGAAACTGGCGCTGAAACAGATGGAAACGGATTGCAAAGATTTGGTTAAAACCGTTAAGAAAATATACGGAAAATGAAATTGTCAAAGATATTGAATCAGAAGCGGGGGTGCCGGAGCTGGACAAAAACCTGATGACGGTTGTCCAAACGGGCACGGTTGAGGGCCGTGTGGCTTAGGCCTGCCAGGGTTCGAATCCCTGCCCCCGCATGTTAATATGGATGTTAAGGTGATATGGATGGTGAGAAGGGGGTTCGAGAATCCGGAACTTAGAAAAACGTTGGTTGCGTTGGAACGTGCAGGTAGAAAGAGGAAGGTTTGGAAACGTGTTGCAGAGTTGTTGTCAAAACCTACCAGAAAACGTGTAACCGTGAACCTTTCAAAGATATCAAAACTTGCAACCGATGGGTCGACCGTGATAGTACCAGGAAAGGTTCTCGGCGTAGGTAAACTTAATAAGAAGGTTACTGTTATAGCATTTTCTATGTCTAGGTCAGCGGAACAGAAGATTAAGGAGGCAGGGTCTAAACCGGTGTTGCTCCGACCGGAAACAGTCAATGATACAATTTTAAACAATCCGTGTATAATAATTTGAAAAACGGGTGAGTGACATGATTGTAATCGATGGTAAGGGCAAAATCGTCGGACGGGTTGCGGCTTATGCCGCTAAACGGTTACTCGTAGGTGAAGAAGTTGTGATCCTGAATGCTGATGAGATGGTGTTCTCGGGAGATAAGACGGTCGTGTTCAACAGATACAAAGCAAGGAGAGACATTAAACCCAAGCAAAACCCGAGGCATAAACCGATATGGCCGAGGAGACCTGATCTATTGGTCCGTAGGATTGTAAGGGGTATGTTGCCTTGGAGAACTCAACGCGGGCGTAACGCATTCAAGAAGTTGCGTGTGTACAGGGATGTTCCTAAAGAGTTTGAAAACGTTGAGAAGGTTGTTCTGGATGGGAAGTGTGATGGTTCCCGTCTGAACAAATCCGTGACTGTGTTGACTCTGTGTAGAATGTTAGGGTTTACCGGGTGATATGTATGGTTGAGGACGTCAAAAACGATGTGAAAGATGCCGAAGAAAAAAAGGATGCTCATAAAAAAACGTCAACAAATAGCGAACATGGGGAAAAAGAAGAGAAAAAGGTAAGCAGACACACCGATAAAAAAGAAGAACCGAAACCTAAAAAACAAACGAAAACTTCGACAAAACGGCATAGAAAGAAGAGTAAACGTAAGAAACAGGTAAAAGTAGTGGTTGTAAGAGGTAAACGTAAAGAAGCAATCGCGCGAGCCACTATCAAAGAAGGTAAGGGTAGGGTCCGGATCAACAGTTATTCTTTGGATGCGATCGACGACCCGATACTCCGTGAAGTGATCCGGGAACCGATACTGATCGCTTCCGACGTTGCACCGAACGTTGATATCTCCGTGAATGTTAGAGGGGGCGGTCCGATGGGACAGGCCCAAGCCGTACGTAACGCTATCGCTCTAGGGTTGTACACCTACACAGGTAATGAGGAATTGAAGGCAAGATTCCTTGAACGTGACAGGTTCATGTTGATCGAAGATTCGCGACGTGTCGAGCCTAAAAAGTATTTGGGTCCAAAGGCCAGGGCACGTAAACAGAAGTCCTACAGATAAAAGGTTCTGTTTGGGAGGTTGGTGGTATTATGGAATTTCCCGTTCGATGTTTTACATGCGGTGCGGTGATAGGTGATAAGTACGAAGAATATCTTAAACGTGTTGCCGAAACCAATGACCCGGAAAAGGTACTGGATGAGATGGGTATAAAGAGGATGTGCTGCCGTCGCATGTTCATCTCGCATGTGGATATGAGCATACTTCGCAAATACAAACGTCTGTAGGGGCCGTGAGGTAACCTGGCATCCTACCGGCTTGGGGTGCCGGCAATCCGAGTTCAATCACTCTCTCTGGGAGAGAGTGGGATAAATCTCGGCGGCCCCATCCACAAATCTTCGATAGGTAGATCGATGTAGATCAAACCTCAACGAGTTTACCTACCTCTAACCTGCCGTCGGAAGTAGCATGGATACCTAACTTCCGTAATACGGATTTGTCTTCATAACCGAGAAGATGTGTTGTGTGGAGTTCGCAGGACCTGAGCAGAGGCAATTTTTCGAACGCTTTTTTCGCGTTGCTGTTTCTGTACGCGCTTATGGCTAGGGAGAGAAGAGTTTCTGGGAGATTGAGGTTTTCGTGTTCGTCTCCGTAGATGCGTTTGAGTTTTTTGATTTGGTTTATAACTGTGGGAGATATTACGTCTTCATCGACCGGTAGACCGGCAAGGTATTTTAAAGCGCGGATTACCGCACCCGGTTCGGCATGCATAGCCGGACTGTTGTGCGCAGTTAACACGGTACCGTCATGAACCATTATTGCCGCACCGACACGTAACGGTAAATTTTTGTACGGTTGTTTTTCTGCGGCTTGACGAGCGGCACGGATAACCGGACGTTCGTCAAAAGAGATCCTAAGTTTACGCATGATACGTAGGACCCGTTTTACCGGAAGACTGTCACCCCTGCCAACGGTTTCCGCCACTTTATATTCAAAATATCTGCGGACAATCTCCTGTCGAGCAGCGCGTTCGCACAAGTCCAGGTCCGTAATAGCCTTCTTGATCATGTTGATCCCCATATCGGTAGGAGATTTGTAGTTCAACATAAAGTTATCTTTCGAGATGACCTTTTTGATGACCTTCTGTATAATCAGGAAACTTTCAACGTCGCGATTGTAGTTGACCGCACGAACACCGTAAGCGCGATAATGATAAGGGTCGATCACGTTGTAATCTCCGATGTCCGCGGTAGCGGCTTCGTACGCATAGTTGATCGGTGATTTTAAAGGCAGGTTCCATACGGGGAACGTTTCGAACTTGGCATAACCGGAATCCTTTTTATGCAGTTTATCCTGATAGACCATCGTTAGACATGTTGACATCTTACCTGATCCGGGTCCTGCCCCTGTCACTACAACAACACGTTTTTTAGTTTTGATGTGCGGTCGTCTGGCAAACTCTTTAACCACATTGTTCAGATCAGTAGGGTATCCGGTTATAAATCTCCGCAAGTACACGTTGTATCCTTCCCTGTCAAGAAATCTGCCGAGTTCTTTTGCAGGTTTTTCTCCAGAGTATAACGTAATGACCACTGCCGACACAGGGAACCCGTAGTCCTCTATAGCATCTATCATCTTAAGAGTGAAATCGCGGTACGATATACCTAAGGTCCCCATACGTTTACCCGACCCCAGCGCCTTAGCACTTACACATACTACGAACTCGACATGCTTTTTGATCGCTTCCAACACACGCATCTTACAATCTAAATCGTAACCCGGGAGAACACGTGCCGCATGGTAATCGTACAACAGTTTACCGCCTGTTTCAAGATACAGTTTATGGAATTTCGATGTCCGATCAGTTATCGCACGACTTTGTTCATCGATGTACGTATCCGTGTCAAACCCAGTTTTACCTAAATATGTGAAATGCATATCACGATAATAAAAACAGTAAATTTTTATAACTAACCTATTGACCATGCTGAAACGGACCGATGCTGGATACGATTGCGAATAAATCCGGTTAACTCGATACGAAGAGTTATGCATTCCAATACTCTTTATCTTATATTCTTGTACTTCCTTTCTTACTGGCTTTTTACTTCACTTTCCTTTTTCTCTATCTATACACCTACCTATGAAAAATCTATCCTTTCGTAAATCATACCTATACCTGTTTTATTTTCCGATAATCTTCAAGATAACCGAACTCCCTTATACTTCTCTTTTTACTTCGTATCCAACCGCGCAAGATAATTTTTATAAAGAAATGTTCACAAAGGCAGATGTAACCCTACGATTGCGAATGACTCAGGTTAACTCGTTTGGCTAAGTCGCGCAAAGGATATTCTCCAGAGTTTACACGAGGTCATGGGTTAAAGTAAAACGGATGCCAATCCTAAGAAAGATAAGAACCCGCATACGTCGGTTGCTGTGGTGATAAAGATCGTTGCTGATGATGCAGGGTCTTTACCGAGTCGTTTCAACACCAGAGGTATCAGCGTTCCGAAGAATCCTGCTATCATAAGGTTGATGACCATAGCCAATGCGATCACTAATCCTAGAACCGGATTACCGTTTAATAACCATGCTACTAACGCTACAAGGCTACCTGTTATTACACCGTTGACGATGCCTGCTAACACTTCGTTTATGAGTATCGATTTGGCCCGTGTCCTGTCGATTTTGTTCAGAGCCAATCCGCGTACGATGACTGCCAGCGTCTGTGTACCTGCGTTACCTCCCATACCTGCAACTATCGGCATGTACACCGCAAGAAGCACATATGCCTGGATAGTCTTTTGAAACAATGATACTACCGAGGCGGCCAAAAATTCGGTCATCAGGTTTATGACCAGCCAGTTGTACCTGTGTCTAACTTTAGTTATGAAAGGGTCGAAAACATCTTCTTCCTCTGATACACCGGCAAACTGGTATAGGTCTTGAGTGGTGCGTTCACCGATCAGTCTGAGGATGTCATCCGAGTAGATCACACCGAGTATGCTTTCATCATCATCCAGAACTACTATTTTGTTGTGTTTGTGTTTTCTGAACGTGTTTATCACTGCGTCTTCGTCAGAATCGTACCTGATCACAGGTACACGATGCACGTACGGACCGACCCTCTCTTTTCCTTTATGCAGTACCAGTTCGTGGATCGGCAGTTCACCTATGAGATATCCATCTTTCACGACCAGTATTACAGGGATCTTACCTGTTCTTTTTTCATGACGTTTTGTTATCTTAGCCAACTCGTCAAAAGTCGTTTCGGGTGTAACTTCCACGTAATCAAGACTCATCATCCCAGCAGCGGTTCGTGGATCAAACTTCAGCAGAAAATCTACCTTCTCTCTTATGTCCCTCCCCAACCTCTTCAAAAGTTTGGAACGTCTATCACGGTTGGAGATCAACTGAAGAAGGTCAGTAACTTCGTCGGGACTCAGGTAATGTGATATTGTCAGTATCTCATCGTCTTTCAATGTGTTGATCAACATCATACCTTTTCTTTTACTCAAGGAGAGGATTACTTCTCCCTTGAGGTTATTCGGTACGGACTTGAATATCTTAATTAGTTTATCCGGATTTCTGATGCGTTTGAGTTCTTGAACATAATCCGAGACGCTCTTATAAACTGATGCTTGTTTACGCATATTGATAAACCACAGATCCATTTTTAAATTCTATGCATAACCTTTTTTTGATTGGATTCAATCGCGAATAAATCTCGATTAAGTCGATGTGCAGAATTAAGTTTTCATCAGAACCCCCATCTTCACATTTTCATATACCTATAACCGACCTCTTATACACGTCTCATTTTACTTCATCTCGACTCGCTTGATTTTATAACGATTTATTCGCAAAGGGGGCTTTGATTACTAACCAAAAGATTTATAATCTCAAAGTCCCTCATTTCCCACAAGGGTTTATAAAGATTATTCGTAAAGTAGTCTTAAAAACAAGACAATATATCTAAAAACAAGACCGGGGGATGACCATGCTTTCTGACGATATAGCGTTTGTTATCTACATTGTAAACATCATGATTGCGATACTGTTCACGTACAAACTGATTCTTATAACGCACCAGCGCAGGGGTAAAAGTCTTTCCAGAACCTACTATATCTTTTCGTTATCGTTCATACTTTTTCTCTCTTTACAGGTGATTCAACTGGCCCGCGTTTTGCCCGATTATCCGTGGGGATTGTTGGAAGCCGTGACAGAACTGGTCTTCCTTATTTCGGTCATGTACATGTTTCTGTTGATGAACCGCACTATACGTGGATACGAAGAACTTATCGAGATGAATAGAAAACCTCCCATACGTGATGTGGAATAAAAGGGGAAAAAAGAATTGATAAAAAAAGCACTACTCCAGATACAGGGAACCTTTAACTATTTCCTTTACTTTCTCGAGGTCCGTTTCAGCAGGTTTGATAGCGACATGGGCAATGCCTTTATCCTTACCCAATAGATAAACCGCTTCCAGATTTATTCCTTCCCGTGCCAACGCTTTTGTTACCTTTGCCAGCTCACCCGGTCGATCATCTATCTTTACTATTATTACATCACCGACCCGAATGTTATACCCAGACATACTGAGTATTCTTTCAGCGGTTGCGGGATCGCTGGTAACGATCCTTATTATTCCCTTGTCACCTACCCCGTGGGCAGAAATCGCTTCCATGTTGACTCCAGCATGTCCTAATCTGTGACAGATGTCTGCCAATGCACCCACTTCGTTCTTACAGATTACAGTAATCTCTTTCATCATCCCGTTCACCCCTATTCCAATTTGCACAAATCTGTTTAAAAACCTTTTTTGTTATATTTTTCGGTTTTACGCTTGTGAATAAATCCAATCAACTCGATGCTGAGAATTAAATTTTCTGAATTAAATTTTATGCCGAACCATCTACTGAACCTCATCCCTCATTTTCATATACATCTAGTGAATGGATCAGCGATTCAAATCAACGATGACTGTTTTGAGTTTAGGCAGGTTACAAAATTCCGTATGGTAATTATACGCCCCTGCATTGAGAAACACTATCTTATCGCCTCTTCGGAGTTTGGACGGTAATCTCACTCTGTAACGGAAGATATCGTACGAATCGGGTGTTTCACCCTTGATCAGATATTCGTAACCTTCTTCCCCATCTTCCAGTTCGTTTTCAACCAGAAGTCTCAAGTTGAGTACTATCGTATCCATAAAAGTGTTGTAAACCGAACAATTTATGATGACATTGTTATCGTATATGTTCTTAACGAACGCTACCAGTTTGATCGGTGGCGCGGCCAGGTACCTACCCGGTTCCACTATCATTTTTACACCTTTGGAATTCACCCATTCCCTCGTTTCCTTTATCTGTTTCAGCACGTTTTCTAAAATTTCCACACGATAATTCTTGTACCGTACCGGAATACCGCCCCCTATGTTCAGATAATCTATATCCTCAATTATATCCCCGATGACTTCTGAGAGTTCATCTTTTAAGTCCCACTCGCTGACGTTCTGCGTCTTACGATGGACGTGAATACCGAGTTTGTCGATGTAACTCTTCTCTCTGAACCGTCTGATCGAATCTTCGACATCTTCCGACCGCATACCGTAAACGAAATATTTTCCCGTCTGAAGAGTATGCTCTTTCAATCTCATTCTGAGGAGAAGGTTGACCTTTTGGTCGGGCATCCTTTTTCTTTCCAGGTGTTCCGCCAGAACGTTCAGGTCGTTTTTGTTGTCTACTACGAACGACCTTACACCTTTATTCAACAGGTAGTCTATCTCGGATCCGTCCCATCCCTGAGCGAAATACCAGATTCTTGATTTATCTTCAATCTTCTCCAACGAACCGAACGTATGTACTCCGAACCACACATCTGTCTCTTTTTCAAGTATTCTTCCGACTATCTCGTTGGTTTTGAAACTGTACGACACGTAATCAGCAAGTTCTCTCACCCTATCCAACTGTTCAAAGAGCACTTTTCTACTCAGTAGAAAATACGGGTCGGGCAGTTCGGAACATTTCTCGCTCATTCCATGTTCACCCCTCTTGAATCTTTAGCTTCTCTCCTAACATCCTATTTCAGCAAACCTTCTTCGTACAACGTGTCCATGACATAACTTATCATCAACGGATATGTGATTGTGACATCCCCTATCACCGTAACGGCTTCTGAATCATCCTTGATCTTACCCCAACTCTTCGCTTCATCGGTCGTTGCACCGCTCATACTACCGGAAGAATGGTGGGATGTTGTCATGTACACGGCATAATCCATACCTCCGTTGATAAGAGCTGCCAGGATCGCATGATGTTTCGATACTCCACCACCTAAAGAGATCAATCCCTTCCGTTCATCTTGCGATGTCGTTATAATAATATTGTAGAAATCCTTCACAACGTCAACCATGAAATCCTTGTGCTTCTGCTGAAACATAAACAGATGAAATCCTAAAGCTCCATCGGTAACAGCGGGACAGAATATCGGCACGTCATGCTTTGCGGCTTGATAAAGTATAGAGTTCTCGTCATCTAAGCATAATCCTATCTCTTTAAACATCTCGGAAGGAGTCCAAACATGCTTTTTTTCGTACATCTTCTTCAACAGTTTTTGCATCATTCCTTCGAACCTTTCATAACTTTCGTTCGTTATATATATGTTACCTATTCTGTTCATGCCCTTTTCATAGAGTTCGATATCATCTGCGCTGAACCTCCCCAGGATAAACCTTTCTCCAACAGATTTCATTATGTCTTCTTCGATACCGCCGACGGTAGTAACGATGACGTCTGCTAATCCATACTTTATAGTCTGTGCGAACAACCCTCTTAACCCTGATGTCACCATGTTAGACGTGAACGTAAGATAAATCTTGGCACCGTTTTTCTTCATTTTAACAACTGTTTCTGCAGCACGATTAAGTAAGGATGATTGAAATCCTACCCCACCGTACTCTTCAACCAGTTGTTTTACGGTCATGTGAGGTTTCCAAACAATATCCTTCACGTATCTTCTCATGAAGACCACCCTTTTCATTATAAAACAGATTCTGCATAATGGTTGTTGAGTTTGACAGATAATTGTTTTCTGAGTTTAAAAATTCTTTGTCCGACCGAACTTTTCCGGTTTGTGGATAACTTTTCGATCTGTCTAAACGAAAATTTAAAATAGTGGGTCACGTTAATTATGCCCATAAATCGAAAGAGAGGTGGTAATCGGTGAAACTCCTGCCCGTTAAGGGGACAAAGGACTACCTGCCAGAAGAAGCAAGCGTAAGAGAATGGATCATCGACACTCTTAAACACACGTTTAAGTTGTACGGTTACAAACCCATCGAAACATCTATCTTGGATTATTGGGAGATAGGTGCGAATAAATACGCTGGCGGTGACGAGATCTTAAAAGAAACGTATCGGCTTACAGACCGTGGTGGGCGTGACCTGATACTGCGATACGAATTGACTTTCAAACTGGCAAAACTCATCGGTATGCATCCGAACATTCGGATGCCTTTCAAACGATACGAGATCGGCAAGGTTTTTCGTGACGGTCCCGTAAAAACGGGACGGTTGAGAGAGTTTACGCAGTGCGATGTTGATGTGGTAGGTACCACCAGTCCGCTTGCAGAAGTAGAACTTATATCTATGACGTTCGATGTTTTCGACAGGTTCGGCATACCTGTATACATCCAAGTTAATAACAAAAAACTGCAGTTCGGTATATTTGCGGCTGCAGGTGTCAAAGAAGATAAATATATAGATACAGCGCTTTCTTTGGATAAACTTGTTAAATTCGGTAAGGATTATGTTATCGATGAGCTTAAGGACAAAGGTCTCGATCCGGTGACGATAAAGAGAATCTTTGAGATTGTTGAATCTGTGGAAAACGTTAAAGATAACCGTCAACGTATAGATATGTTAGAATCTATTCTTTCCGAAAACCCCATAGGTATGGAAGGGTTGAACGAACTGAGAGAACTCTTTACCTACTGCGAATCGCTCGGGCTGAAAGACGTAGTATTTTTACCTAGTTTATCTCGCGGACTGGGATATTACACCGGTACTGTGTGGGAGGTATACGTTAAAGACAGATCCCTAGGTATAACCAGTTCTGTTGCCGCAGGTGGACGATGGGATGACATGATAGGCAGATTTTTAGGTACTGAGCGAAGATATCCGGCTACCGGTATGACGTTCGGTCTCGACGTGATTTACGAAGTAATAAAAGCGATGGAAAAGAAGGGCGCAACCGTTCCAATGAACCCGATCCCGTTTGTCTATGTGATACCGATAGGCAATTCCAAGGAAGTTATACAGCGAACGTTAAACATCGCTAAGGTCCTGCGTAGGAACGACATATCATCGGATGTCGCTTATTCAAAAGGAGTTAGTAAAGCACTGGATTACGCCAGTAAATCCGGTATTCCGTATGTGATAATGATAGGCGAGGATGAGATAAGACAGAACAAACTCAAGTTGAAGGATATGAAAACAGGTGAAGAAACCGTTGTTACGGTTGAAGAAGCGGTTTACAAACTAAAAAGTTCATAAGTACCCCATCAGCGAAAGAAGACCTAGGGTACCGGCTCCTCCGACGCCGAACAGTGCAACGATGATCAACGTGCATGCATTGATAGGTATGTTTGCACCGAACAGATCGAACAAAAGGATCAACAGGACACCCAGTATCAGGTTAGCAACCAATCTTTTGATCACAGAAAACGATGTGCAGACAAGTAGACCTATACCCAATGCTGCCGCAACGATTATCAACAGAGCGATACCGATGAACATCATATTATGTTCACCTATTTCGGACCTTGGTGTGGTAAGGGCCGCGGCCGAGATTCCCGGTAATCTTTCGAACTCGGACTAGAGGATCCACAGTCCTCTGTGCTGCCATTACACCACCGCGGCCATCCGATTAAATAATTCTATCCCACTATTTAAAACTTTTCTGTCTGTTCGTTTAGTGTGTGTTGTCCTGAATTAAGTTACTTTCCATACGTTCCCCAAAAAGAAAAAATGAGAGGTAACTTCTCCGACCAGAAGCATTGGAGAAGTTCGGTACAATTTTTTTATCTGTTGTAACGGGCCAGATAACCGAGGAGTACCATGGGTATGATTAAACCCGCCGCGCACAATCCTCCTTGAGGTTCTTCGTAGTCTACCGGTTCGTATTTATACTTGTCGATTACTTCGTTCTTTGATGTAACGTTTTCAGAAGTTGAACCACCGGTTTCGTTAACTGTTTGATTACTCTGTCCCAGAGTTTCGTTAGCGGACTGGTTGTTACCGTACCCTGTCGATTCCTGTTCGGATTGTTCTTCACCTTCCGTCTGACCTTCTGTTTGATTACTTTCAGGTGATGTTTCGTTACCTATTTTGATACATTTCCCTGCCGGCGCATCGTCCGTGACAACCATCTGGTAACCTTCTGGACAACCGCACACTTTAGCAGCATGTATTAACGTCCATTTAACAACTCCGTTGTCCAGATAATCGCTGCATTTCATGCCCGGATGCACAGTAGAACATTCATGCCTCGGTGTTCCGTCTTCACAGACCTCGTCGGCGGCGAACACACCGACAGATAATCCCATGATTACTCCCGTGATCAACAGTAAAAACATAATTCTCATCCCTATCACCTACAACCGCATTAAAATTGATTAAACGGTTACATTTATATTAGTTTTTCTGAGCGGTAGTCCTGTTGTACCCCTGAATAAATGCCCAAGTTCATCTTAAAACTGGATTTGATTTGGTTAAGTATGTTAATTTGGATTTTATTTGTGATTATATCTGGTTATGTGAGATATAACACATAACAAAAAATTAGAGAGGAGAGTCAACATACACATAACATACCTAACCACATTCTCAAAAAACCTCTTCCCCCTCACCTTCTCACCAAGAATTATCTTGAGTCTGGAGAAGTATGTTTCTACCAACCATCTCTTACCC
>JAGGXE010000038.1 GCA_021163225.1 Candidatus Micrarchaeota archaeon
AACCGAAGAGGAGGGTTAGACGAAGACACTAATCATCCTCTTTTCTTTTCGGTGCTACAAGGTAGAGTTGACTTAATACAGGCCGAATAACATCTGGTACAATTTGATTACTTTCTGCTTATTTACTGGCCGTGTTTTATAGATTGTTCTGTATCTTAATTGAGTTACGGTTTTTGTTCCAGGAATTATTTCATATGTAAACCGCACATCTTCACCTATCTTTGTATCTACTTGACAGTTGGCTCGTTTGATTTCTCCAGGTAAAATGTACACTCTAGCAGTATCGTTTAATGTTCTATCCACCGTTCTGAAGTAGCACTTTACTAAAAAGGTTCCTGGTTCGGTATCTATGTTCTCTATATCAACCCATCCGTTGGTAACCCAATTAAAACCCAGAAATTCCTCCAGTTAAAAATAAAAAAGAAAAATTCAGGCACCGGTTTTAGACGGGTCGCTCAGTCGTCCCATAAAGAGGATCCCGCCGGTTTCCTTGTCAACTATCAGGAAGATGAACGGATGGTCGGCCACGAATAGATTTTCCGGCGGAACAGCACTAAGCTCCATAGTTATTCCTGTAGCCGCTGCTGCTTCGGTACCTTCTTCGTTAACATCCACATACGCCTGATGTATCACGTGGCTTATGAACAACTCTCTATTACCGTTCATCCCAGAGAAGTCTGCTGTATCAGGAATGAATGCTGTTGGCATCCCCATGGTTGAAAGGACATCGTTCAGTTTGTATTTTGTTTCCATCTTAAACTTCGGTAGATGCACATCGATTTCTCTGGGATTGAGATTGCTCTGCCATTCCCTTATCTTTTCAATGGTGAGCGAGTCTTCCACTTCATCTATTGTATGGTTCTGTTTAGGCAGGATTACGAGCATCGATAATCTGTTCCCGGAATACGGCAGTTCCAGAACCTTAACAGTATCGTCTTCGGTATAATTGAACACCTCTGACCTTAACGCCATCATATCAACCTTCACTTTCTTTTCAGGGGTTACATGGAAATCGGTTTTGTACGTATCTTTCGGATCGAACTGTTTGACCCATTTACCTTTGAAATATACCGCATTGGTTACAACGAGACGTGTCAACGGATTGACACTTCCTTTTGGGAGAAGGTCTTTGATCTTGCCGTTGGTTTGGTTTTCAACCCATCTGTTTATCGTTGTCCGTGACCCTTCAGGGTCATTTACGAAATCCAGGTTAGCCAGTTTACCTCCGTAGTAGGTTTTAGCAGTTTCGAGGTATTCGTCCAGGAACGGGTAATCTTTTTGAGCCCATAACGCGTTAGCCGTTCTCAACTCATAGTTCTCGTTAGGTTTATTGATCGAATTGAACAGATGCGCGTATCCTTTCCTCAGATCTATAATATCTTCCGGATAACTGAAAACGGTTCTTATCTCATCGGCAGTGGTTCCTCTGGCGCCTTCATAAACTATAGCCATCGCTGACGATATACTGTACGGTGAGAAGAACACGTTGTCTTCCGATGAGTTGCCGCTCAGTTGTTTATACATCTCTATGGCGAATTTATTGTTAGCATCGACCACTTTATCGATCTGCTCCTGCGTGACTCCGGTCTCGTTTAACACGGTCGGTTGCTCGGACGGTTGAGTGCACCCGTAGGCCATGAACAGTCCGAGTATCACCAGTCCGATTACACCGAACATTCTCATCTTATCCAAACCCATCACCCCCGGTTAGAAACCGACTTAATATGATGGACCGTTGTTTTAAAAGCTTTCCGAATCGTTTTTTTCAAGGGTTTTTGAGAGGAATGTTTAAAAAACTTGAAAGTTTATATTCATCCCATGAGATCAACTGTTCGAAGGTCGGTTTTGGCATTAGTGTTTCTGTTATTCGTTGTGTCAGAGATTGCTTACGCGGATTACGTTGAGAAGGTACGCGTCTTTGTAGGCGATGTTCGCGGTCGTGCGGTACCCGGCGCGGATTTGTGGACTGTTTACAAGATCAATCAGATCAGAGGGTTTGTTAAGACACGCATATTCGAGACGGACGAGTCGGGTCTGGCCGACATCGAATTTTGGTACACTGAGAAGGATGAACGCAAAGCGGATTACGATTATACCCTCTACGTGACATATCCCGGTGACGATTACGACGGCCCGCAATCCTCTGCAAGTATTCGGTTGAATGCCAAGAAGACGGTCAACGGAGTTACCCAGTTTGTCAAACTTAAAGACGTGTATTTCGTGAGATTACACGTGTACAATGCAGACACCGGCGACCCGATACATTGTAACGTTACATTCTTCGACGAAGTTACAGAAGAAACAGACGTAAACGGCGACCTGTATCTGGAGATGCCCAAGGGAACGCATCCCGTGTACATCGATGTCGGCGGATTGAAGAAGATGTATTACATCAATGTTACCGAGGACGGTCAAGTGATCAATCTACCCGTCGGTATCTACACGTTTACCGTGAACGTTGTTGACGATTTCGGCAATCCGATCAACGCAACACTTTCAGTGTTTAACATCTCTTATAACTTGTCCGGAAGCATTACACTATCGTTCATTGCCGAGAATCCTGTGTTTGACCTAACGGTGACCCACGGTGCCTCTTTGAAAAACGTTTCGGTTAACGTACTGGAAAAAGATAACGTGACGGTCAGTTTTGACCGGTCCGAACCGGATATAGAAGTCGGTGACATAATCGAGGACGTAACGGGTGTGTTTATCAATGTCAGGATTACCGACCCCGGCAGATATCCGTCCGGTATATCGCAATCTAAACCGCCCAAACTTTACTACAGCGTTACTGTTGATAACAGGACTTCGCGCGGTGCCGTTACCATGATACGGCAGGGTGATTACTACCGTGCCCGTGTCCCCGAGATCCTAGACGGCGGAGTGTTGGAGTATGAGATAGATGCTTACGATAACGCAGGCAACCTTGCCGTTTACATGGGTACCTATACAGGTAAAGGGACCACGGAAAATCTAATATCAAACGAAACGCAACCGTCCAACCAGAGCGGTTCCACAGGTCCAGAGCAACCTTCATCGGGTCAGTCATTCAACATGATTACAACTGTGTCCATGGCGGTAGGCGTGATAGTGTTTATTCTTATCCTGTACTATGTCAAGAAACGGTTTTTTGGTTAAATTTTTTTATTGATTCTCTGTTGCCTTTTGCCCTTGTGAATAACTCTTTAAAGATTAATCCACCGAGTTGAAGATGAAGTAAGAAAAGAAGTATAGGAATATGAGAAAGGGTAAACTGGAGAATTCACAATCGCACTTTCAGTAGCCTTTTTTTTACATAAAGTTTAAAAATCTGTGTTTTCTCTTATAAAATAGACATCACGGTTAGGTGGAGATGCCGGGGTGCCGGAGCGGTCAAACGGGTCAGACTCAAGATCTGCCGATGAGCCATCTGATGGCTTAGGCCTTCGTGGGTTCGAATCCCTCCCCCGGCATACATCTTTACCGTTTGAAGATTTTGGATGAACAGAAACGGTAGCGCGGGGTGTATTCGGCATGATACCTGCATGGTTGAACGGATTGATGGTTATCGGGCCTACCGACCCTGTCGGGATACTTGTTACGTTGGTCACTTCCCTGGTTCTGGGTTACCTTATCTTTCGTATCATCTACACAGTTCTCCTCAGGATAACCCATAAGACAAAGGTATCTCTGGACGAAGTACTGATCCATAAATCGCACCGACCGGTCGTTCTGCTCATCGTAACATCTTCCTTTTATCTGGCTTTCTCCGCCTATCTTAATTACAGCGTGTTCGGAATAACGCTCGACTCGGTATTTTCATCTGTGTACATTATCATACTTACCTATTGGGCGGTTCATGTGTTCAACGCTTCAGTCGATTGGTACGTTAAAGAGATAGCTCCGAAGACGAGAACTACCTTTGATGACAAGTTTGCTCCATCGTTAAAGAAATACGTTTCGTTCGGTATCATCATCGTGGGTCTACTCGTTCTGTTGGCAGGGTTGGGTATCGAGATTACACCTTTGGTAGCGAGTTTGGGTATCGGCGGTTTAGCGGTGGCGCTTGCCCTGCAGGACACGTTCAGCAATTTTATTGCCGGGATACATATCGTCAGTGACCGCGTTTTCGAACCTGGAGATTGGGTGAAGATAGGCGATGTAGAAGGACAGATCCTGGAGGTGGGTTGGCGGAGCACACGGATCAGGACATGGGATAACAACCTGTACACCATGCCCAATAAAACCATCGCAGAATCCATCGTGTTGGACTATTCGCAGCCTGACCCATCGACCACGCTTACGCTCAAGTTCCAAACCGTTTACGGTGTTGATGTTGAAAAGGTTAAAAAGGTCATAACTCAAGCAGCCCTCTCTGTTTTGAAGAAAGATGAATACTATGTGAAGGATTCTGTACTGGTCAGATTTTCCAAATTCCTGGATTCTGGGTTAGAATTTACGCTCTTCTTCAGGTATAAGGACAGGAGAAAACGGTTCAATACAGAGGAAAATATCAAGATTGCCGTGTACAAAGCATTTAAAAAACATAAGATTGATATACCATACCCAACATATACGGTATATCTTGAGAAATGATTAGGAGGTGCGATGTATGGCTAAGGTTACGATCAGCGCTCTGGTCGAAGGGGGTGCGGCAACAGCAGGCCCACCGCTCGGTCCGGCACTGGGTCCGTTAGGTGTTAACATAAACGAGATCATATCTACGATCAATGAGAAGACCAAGGATTTCAAAGGTATCAAGGTTCCCGTGAAAGTGATCGTTGACAAGGAGTCTAAGACGTTCGACATAGAGATCGGCACTCCGCCGACATCGGAATTGATAAAAAAGGAGATAGGTGTTACAAAGGGTAGGAAAGAACCCGGAGAAATAGTCGGTGATATCTCTCTTGAGCAGGTGATAAAGATCGCAAAGATTAAGAGAGATAAGATGCGTGCTAAATCGTTAAAAAGCGCGGTTAAACAGGTCCTCGGAACATGCGTCAGTTTGGGCGCAACCTGTAACGGTAAGGACCCGCGTGAGATAATCAGGGAGATCGATGAAGGTAAACATGACACAATACTTGCGGAATAACTTTCTTTTTACAGTTTTCTTTGCCGTCCTAGTCATCTCCATACCTGTTTACGGATGTTGTCCCTACACATCACCGTCTTTCAGCGATAGTGTAAAATATGCGGACATCGTCAACGGAACATTATACATAGTCACTGTTTCCGGCGATATCTATGCATTCGACCCGTGCAGCGGTAGGGTTTTGGGCAAAACTGTGGTACCCTATCCGAGGTCTGCGGAATCTTCGACCAACGGGCTTGTTGTTGTGGACAACGAAGGCAGGTTTTACGAAGTGGTGAGAGGTGAAAAACGTAAGATAGATGAAAACGTTTCGTATGTCGCTACCGGTTGTGGTAGGGTTTGTTATGCCGGTCCGGAAGGGATCGAATGCTACGGTAACGGTTCGATGGAGTTCCCGATAGACCGACAGATAAGAGACATGGTTGTAGGTGATTACGTATACGTGTTGACCGACGGTGCCCTGTACGCAATAGATCCGGATACGAGTTACTATGTTTGGTCGCGGTCCGGATTAGAGAATAAGAGTAAACTTATTGACGTGTTAAATATTCAGGGTAACGAGTACGTCATTGTCCGTTCACAGAAGACCTTGAACCTTTTCTCTTCCAACGACAGTTTTGCATTCGAATTCGGGTCCGTGCCTTTGTACGTCATTCCCTATCACGATAACCTGTTCATCTGGACAACGAAAGGTAATTTCATCAAAACGAAAGGTGCCGAAATTCTCGAAAACAGGTTCGTGGGTGAAGTGCTGTGCATGGCCGTTGACGATGAACATGTTTTTCTGTGCGGATACGACGGACGGGGAGGTTTAATCCGCGGGTATTCGGAGGATATAACACCGGAATTTGTAATCCATACCGGAGGCACTCCCACAACCGTCACATCTGAAGATGATTGTTTGGTCGTGTCTACTGACGAGAACAGGGTTTACGTGTTTCCCATCGGGTTCATCTGCGAGTTTGACCAACCGCTTCGGAAGGAGTTGATAGGTAATGCCGAGGTTCGGATAGCCGGATCAGTATATTCCGAACATGGAGAGTTACCCGACCACGTCATATTATCTGTGGATGATGGAGAGATGTACGTACCATTGGATCCTAACGGACGGTTTGAGTATTATTTTGATCCGATCAACCTGAGCGACGGACCTCACACATTGAGTTGTAGGATACCGGGGGTACAGAACGCTACGTTGTCTTCCGTAGTTCTGCTGAAGAACTCAGATCACAAACTCCGGTTCAAAGTGTTTGTGGAACCGAACGCTACCGTCTACCGTTCCGGTGATGTGGTGACTGTGTATGTGGAGAACGATTACGGTCACCCGCTCGACCGTCTTAACATAAGTTTGAACGGCCGTTCGTTACCGGTTCATCGTTCACCTTTCAACATAACCCTTGAGAGCGGACTCAATGTTCTTAAGATTACCCGTACGGGTTACACGGACACCGTTCTGACGTTTCAAACGAATGAGAGCGGCGGGTTTCCGTGGCTCGTAATAGGGTGCGGGTTGGTGATCACCGTCGTATTAGTAATAGTGTTCGTGCGTTTGCGGAACCGGTTCGGTGGATGATGTTCAACCGTCTGACCGTGCCTCCTTTTTAAGAACTTCCTGTTTTGCGCTTGTCTGTTGATTAAAGGTGTGGAAACATAGTAGTCAAAAATTTTGCACTTACGGGATATACCCCACAAGGTTTATAAATACTATATTTTGTGTAATCGGTTGGGTACGACCACAAGATATTGTGGTTGATGCTGCCGATGAATGATTTTCGGAGCGTGACAGAATGAGATGTCCGTACTGTAACCATCCGGAAACACGTGTTATCGATTCGCGCGATACAGATTCCGGTGTCCGTCGTAGACGCGAATGTCTGAAATGCGGTAGACGTTTCACCACCTATGAGACGATCCAATTGAACGACCTCTACGTGATAAAGAAGGATAACCGCAGAGAACTTTTTGATAGGGAAAAACTACGTCGCGGTATAACCCGTGCCTGTGAGAAGAGACCGATAAGTTCCGACACTATCGAACGGATCGTATCCGACATCGAAGCAAAACTCAGGGCCTCGATGGTTACCGAAGTAAAGAGTAGCAGGATAGGTCAGATGGTTATGAGCAGACTGATGCGTCTCGACCCTGTTGCGTACATCAGGTTTGCTTCTGTTTACAAGGAGTTTGACGATATAGATGCCTTTGAAAAGGCGCTTCAAACCCTTAAGAAAAGAAAAAGTAAGAAAAGAAAAAGAAGGTGATAGGTATGGATGATAGATTGGAAGATGCCGAAACCGAGAATAAGATTTCGCATATTAGGAAACGTGACGGTAGTCTTGTCCTGTACAACCGGGAAAAGATCGTTAACGCGGTTTGGAAGGCCATGCGCGCGGTCAACGAAGGTGATAGAGAAGAAGCCGAGATCATCGCGTCCAAGGTTGAACGGGTGTTGAACAACAAACATTGGCCGAACAATGTGCCCTCGGTAGAAGATATCCAGGACATTGTTGAAGAGACGTTGATCCTTGAGAAATACGTCAAAACCGCCAAGGCGTACATCCTGTACCGTAAGAAACACGAGGATCTGAGAAAGATGGCTCACCATCTCGATACGGTAGAGATTATCGAAGGTTATCTTCATATGGAGGATTGGCGCGTCAGGGAGAACGCCAACATGAACTATTCTCTGCAGGGGTTGAACCATCATATATCAAGTGTTATTGTAGCGGATTACTGGCTGAACAAACTGTATACCGAACCGATCGCACGTGCCCACAAGCACGGTGATTTCCATATTCACGATTTGAGTACGTTGGGTGCCTATTGTGTTGGTTGGGACCTTCAGGACCTTCTTTTAACCGGGTTCAGGGGTGTTCCGACGAAGATCCAGAGCAAACCGCCGAAACATCTGGCATCGGCACTCGGACAGGTCGTCAACTATATCTATACTTTGCAGGGTGAGACCGCAGGTGCGCAAGCATTCTCCAATTTCGATACATATCTCGCACCCTTCATAAGGTACGATAATCTCGACTATTTACAGGTTAAACAGTTGCTTCAGGAGTTCCTGTTCAACATGAACGTTTCTACACGTGTCGGTTTCCAGACACCGTTCTCCAACATCACGCTCGACCTTGAAGTCCCTAACTTTATGAAGGATCAGGGTGTGATCATCGGCGGTAAGATGACCGATGACACGTACGGAGATTTTCAGGAAGAGATGAACATGTTCAACCAAGCATTCGCAGAATTGATGATGGAAGGTGATGCGAACGGTCGTGTGTTTACGTTCCCCATACCTACGTACAACATTACGAAAGAGTTTGATTGGGATAACCCTGTCGTACAGAAGATATTCGAGATGACGGCAAAGTACGGTATACCGTATTTCTCGAATTTTGTCAACAGTGACATGAAACCAGAGGATGCGAGGTCGATGTGTTGCAGGTTACGTCTCGATAACCGTGAACTCAGAAAACGCGGTGGCGGGTTGTTCGGTGCGAATCCGCTCACGGGAAGCATCGGTGTTGTGACGATCAATCTACCGAGGATCGGATACCTGTCTAAAGATGAGGACGAATATTTTGAACGGTTGGACAGGTTGATGGATCTTGCTAAGGAATCGCTGGAGATAAAAAGAAAGGTTCTGGAACGGTTCACTGAGAACGGGTTGTACCCGTACTCAAAGTTCTATCTGCGCAACGTGAAAGCGGCACACGGTCAATACTGGAAGAACCATTTCAGCACCATCGGTTTGATAGGGATGAACGAATCGCTTCTTAACTTCATGGGTGTGGACCTCCTCGACGATGAAGGGAGACGGTTTGCAATAAAGGTCATGAAACACATGCGGGAGAGATTGATCGAATACCAGGAGGAAACGAATAACTTCTACAACCTCGAGGCCACACCGGGTGAAGGGACGAGTTATCGGCTTGCGCGGTTGGACAAGAGGTACTATCCGAAGATCATAGTCGCTAATGAGGAAGCGGTCAAATCGGGTAGGCAACCCTATTACACAAACTCTACGCAGTTACACGTCAGTGCAAACATAGACCTCTTCGACGCTCTGGAACTTCAGGACGAACTCCAGACGTTGTACACCGGCGGTACAGTGTTCCACGTATTCCTCGGTGAACGTGTCCAGGATTGGCGTGCGGCGCGCGACCTGGTTAAACGGATCGCTTACTCGTTCAGATTACCTTACTACACGTTGACGCCGACCTTCAGCGTATGTCCGGTTCACGGTTATATCCCTGGCGAACACGAATACTGTCCGAAATGTGATGCAGAAATCGGTTATACGAACATCCATAAACTTAGGGAACGGGGTCAGGAAGTGGATTACGATATGCTTCGTAGATTGGAGAAGAAACGGCAACGGTGCGAAGTGTACAGCCGTGTTGTAGGTTACATACGTCCGGTGAGTCAGTGGAACGATGGCAAACAGGAAGAGTTCAAACAGAGACGTACGTTCGATAAAGCGGCCGTGTTCGGTGACTAGGTTTTCGTTCCCGCTACCCATCGCGTCATACATAAAACTGCAGAGGTGATAAGTATGGAATTTGCACATCTGGAAAAGACGAGTTTACTGGATTACCCGGGACGTGTCGCATCCGTATTGTTCACCATCGGTTGTAATTTTAGATGTCCTTTTTGCCATAACCGTATGCTCGTGATACCTGAAGAGTACCCCGCACATCGACTGGATGAGGATACGGTTTTGAGCATACTGATCAAACGTAAGAAGTACATAGATTCGGTCGCTATCACAGGTGGCGAACCCACCCTTCACCATGATTTTGTTGAATTTTTAGGTCGATTGAAAGAGAACGGTTTTTCGGTGAAACTGGATACGAACGGAACCAACCCCAGGATGCTCGATCAGATCATAAGGGAAGGTCTGGTGGATTATCTGGCACTGGATATCAAAGCACCTAAGGAGAGGTATTCGGAGGTTGTAGGTGTCACCGTCACGCCAGAAATGATGAACAATATCGAGGAATCCTTCAGACTGACTATAAATTCCGGGTTGCCGTACGAGTTTAAAACTACTGTCGTGCCGACGCTTCACACGGTCGATGATATCGAAGAGATCGGCAGATGGTTGAAAGAGTTGGGTGCCGAACACTACGTGATCCAGATGTTCAGACCTGTGAAGGGTTCGCTGGTTGACCGTAGGTTTGAATCGATAGCACCTTTCAAGGATTCTGAGGTCAATATGTTCTACATGACGGCAAAGAAATGGGTAAAAGATGTTGTGCTCAGGCAGTACTGATTCCGCCTCGTTTGTGATGGAGCGTATGTAACGCGTTTTTCTTCTTTTTGAGGACTCTTTTTTCAAGGTCTTCCAATGCTCCCATCACCGCACCGGGCAGGTCCCAACCGTACCAATGCACCGCTTCTATCGATTTACCGTGTCTGAGCCGCATACGGACCGAGTACTTGTTACCGTACTTTTTAATGTAAACAGTCAGTGATTCTACATCCTTCAGTATCTTCGAAATCTTTTTCAGTACACGGGCGCATTCTTCATAGATGTCGTTGTAGAATATTTTGTCGTACCTGTCGAGACCGCTTATATGTATCTCCGGGACATTTTCGACCGTGACAACCTGTTCCAGAATATCTTTGTTGCTCAGTACTCCGTAGGGTTTTTCTCTCCTGGTAACGATCAACGATGGGACCCGGTTCTCGATCATCATCTTTGTTGCCTCGAACAGGGACGCGTTCGGGTCGATCGTTAACACATCTGTTTTTGCAACGGATTCTACGATTATATCTTCGGGTTTAGTTTTCTCGGACATCATCGGCAACCGTTCCCTGGGAACGTTCAACGTTAACCCTAAGTCAAACGCGCTTAACAATCCGTGCAACTTCCCGTTCTTTGTAACTACCAATCGCCGTACACCGTGCTTTCTCATCTCACCGATGGCTTTAGCAACCGTTTCATCGGCTTCTATAGTTATTGCCGGTACGGATGCCACTTCACCCACCTTTTTCTTCGGTATCATTCCTTTTTCTAATAACAGTTTCAACAGGTCGTACCTTGAAACAAGCCCCAGTACCCTGTCGTAATCGTCAACGACCGGTAGCATCGAGAACCTGGAGATAAAGAATGCGTTCGCGACCTTGAGCGGGTCGGTGAGTTCGGTTAACCGAGGTGCTTTAACGGCAAGCGTGGAACATTTGGTGTTCGATGGGTCGGGTACAGGATGTTCTCTTATACGTCTTGCGTCCAGCATGCCTATGTACCGGTTCCGTGAGTCCACCACTACCACAGGTGTCTTTTCCTTTTTTATGATTCCCAATGCCTTCGAAACACTAAAGGTGTCTCTAACCTTTACGGCAGGATAAATCTTCAGCATGTTATCACCTTTTTATTCATGTAAATAGTAATCTTTTTAAACCAATCCCAGCTATTTCTATTTAATTCTGTCATATCCTTTTGCCGTTCCTTTTGCCGTGTAACCGTTGTCTCGAGAGGGTCTCGAAGACGGTTGTTCGCCAGGGTGGCGGAATGGCTACGCAGCCGGCTGCAGAGCAGCCGGCTGCTGCACAGTCGGCTCCGTTCCAGATACCGGCGTATAGGGGTTCGAATCCCCTCCCTGGCTCTTA
>JAGGXE010000039.1 GCA_021163225.1 Candidatus Micrarchaeota archaeon
GTACGCATCCGTAAGCAGGACCGTTATCGCACGTGTTGTTAACAAAAGTGACTGTAGGGTCAACCGATTGCGTCACAGTAGTACAGATGATGTTATCAACGAATGTTGAGTTGTACAGGTATGGAGGGTCATGGAAGAACCGACCATTCTTTATGAAGAACTTGTTCTTGTAGAAGTTGAGCTCATTAGTCGAGCCTAAGAGGTCGAGCACACCATAACTAGTTCTTTCATTACCGCTATCATAATAGATAGTGTTGAACTGTATAGTATTGTTTTCACCAGTGTTTAACTGTTGTTCGTATTGTAAGAACCCGCCGCGTAATCCTCCTGAGTACCAAATATCATCAGGAGTTGACAAATTTACAATATTATAGTCAATCGTAAGGTTGGAAGTATGATAGTTGACATCGATCGCATCGTCACGCATACCCGCACCACTGGGACGGGTGTCTACGAACTCGTTACAGACGATGTGGTTGTTGGCAGCAAAATCTAAATATATCTCATCACTCGAATAGTTGTAGAACCTATTATAAGCTATGATATTATGATTGAAACTGTAGTTTCCACGAGTGCCTTCAGGATACTGGTTAACATGAATTGCATGGTAATAACCTACGATGCTCCAGTCATCCTGATAAAAGGTGTTGTTGTATATCAGATTGTATTCTGTTTTTCTTGTCCCGTCCAACGGTTCCATCACATTCAACATACCATTACGGAAAACGTTGTTCTTTATAGTCGAATTCTTGAAGTTTCTCACGGATATTGAACAGATTACGCTTGAGTTTATCGTCGAATGATCAAAAGTAATGTTATTATCATCAAACATGTGACCACAGGTATAAAAACTGGGTGAAGAAAGAGTGATAGTATTATGTAGACTAAAGTTCTTTATAACCGAGTTATTAACACGGTCAGCACTCAACCTGCACGGCGTGTCCGAATATACTGTCACATTGTCCAGAGTGATGTTCTCATCATCGTGTAACTCAACACAGAAGTTCGAAGTGCCACTGTAATCCCTTATTAACTTCAGGTTCTTCACAACAACATCATTGTGATTAGCAACAACCAGTAGATGTTCATTTGAAACCGTTATTTCAGCACCGTTACCGTCAACCACAATACCGTCGTTATCTATCACCAACGGATCCGAGATTGTTACACTACCACTACACAATGTTATACTATCATGAATTAAATAACTGCCAACATGAGTAATATGGCCGTCCCACGTGCTCGGGTCACTGAGGTCAACACACGCCGACACAAGATCTGCCAAAAGCACTATACCGAACACCAACATCACAAACATATTCTTCTTCATATCATAATCACCTTTATCATTTTATTGACACATTATTTTTATGCATATATTATGTGGTAACTTGTTTATAAATGTTGCTGTTTTCTTTTTTTAACCTTCTAACAGTTTCTTCACCATCATCTACATTGTCCTCTTTTTCAGCGGGCACGAATAAATTTACATTCGGGGGTAACTTCAACGAAGTGATGCGCGATACCCATACGGTAAAAGGAACACTGGTTCTCGGGCCGATTATCGATCGGCTGACGCGGGTCGTGTGCAACATCGCAAACATAGTCGGGATAAAAGTCGTTGGATAAGCACGGTCCGTTGGCGAGTTCGCGATTGTTCGACAGGGCAAGATAACAGAGCTGTTTGCATAATTCCACAGGCACGTTTTCAGTGGGTATTGTTAGATTCATCCGTACGGAGGGTTTCATCTCTACTCCATTTATCGGGTCATGATATTCTACACCACTAAGTACGATGTGTCTCGGGAATCTACCTTTTATCCAGATGTTTACATTGTAATTACACGGACATTTGCAGACCTCGCCCCTGTTAACTTCTGTAATATAAAGGGTATCGTTCACAACCGTATAATCGACGGTTATATTGGCACAGCAAACGTACGGAACGGTGTCATTTATCATGAGTTGATCATCTAACAATCTGAACGTTGTGCCCGGAGACTGGTCGAACGAACAACCTTCCGCTACCGCGTTCACAGTAAAATCATATCCCTGTTCAGTGACAGAAGAATCGTTAACAGTAGTAGTACATCCATGGAGGAACATCACAATCATCAACAAAACGCAACCGACCATTACGAATCCCACTTCAACAAGACCGTTTTCGTACGACATGCTACATCCCCTACTACAATTCCTATAGACAAGTATTCAAAGAAGTCATTTATTAGAATTTCTATTTTAAAGTTTTCTATGAATTTTATGCAATTGTGGATAAATCTGATCAAAGGGTTTTCTGCCGAACACCATCGCTCATTCTCATATACTCTTTTCTCATATTTGTACTTCTCTCCGTACTTCACCCTCAATGAAAAAGCAAAAAAAAGGGTCGTTATATTTTCATCGATACTGTGCCAATTCTTCTTTTCCTAAAGAAGGTTTGATTTTCTTTAGAGCTGCTTCGAAGTGACGCATAGAAATCTCTTTCACCTTGTTAGGATCTTTCTTTTTTCTGACAGCTTCTCTCACAACTTCCATCCCAGCCTCTCTGCACACTGCAGCAATATCTGCACCTGTGAACCCGTCGGTCTGCTCAACCAATCTATCAAGGTCAACATCTTTGGCAAGCGGTTTATCGCGGAGTATCGCCTGGAATATCTTCTTACGAGACTCTTTATCAGGCAAAGGTACCTCTATCACCTTATCGAACCTGCCCGGTCTTAACAATGCTTTATCTATAAGGTCCAATCGGTTAGTAGCTGCTAACACTATCACCTGGTTCAGTTCGTTGAGACCGTCCATCTCCACCAACAACTGATTGACCATCCTTTCAGTAACCTTTGTACCTACTTCGGTACCACGGGAACCTGCTATAGAATCTATCTCGTCGAAGAACAACACGGTGGGAGCGGATTGTCTCGCCTTCTTGAACACCTCTCGTATCGCTCTCTCGGACTCGCCCACCCATTTACTTATCAACTCTGGTCCATTGACTAGGATGAAATTAGCATTCGCTTCATGTGCAACTGCTTTTGCAAGTAATGTCTTACCGCAACCGGGCGGACCGTACAACAGGATACCTTTTGGAGGTTGAATCTTAAGCTTGTCAAACGCTTTACCGTACTTCAACGGCCATTCGATCGCTTCCATCAACTCTTCCTTCACATCTTCCAACCCACCGATATCATCCCAAGTGGTTTTCGGTTTCTGTATGATTACTTCCCGTAGTGTGGACGGTTCTATCTTCTTAAGCGCTTCAACAAAATCCTCCCGTTTTACCTTAATCTTGTCCAACAACTCCTTACTCAGTTTTTCTTCCTCAGTCACCTCAGGAATAATTCGTTTCAATGCATGCATTGCTGCCTCTCTGCACAGGTTCTCAAGGTCGGCACCTGTAAACCCGTGGGTGACGTCTGCCAACTCGTCCAGATCAACATCCTTGTCCAAAGGCATACCGCGTGTATGAATCTGTAATATCTCTTTACGTCCCTCCCGGTTAGGCATACCTATCTCAACCTCACGGTCAAACCTACCAGGACGACGTAATGCTGGATCGAGTGCGTTCGGCCTATTGGTCGCTCCGATTACCACGACGTGACCTCTGGATTTTAGACCGTCCATAAGAGTCAAAAGTTGGGATACTATTCTACGTTCCACCTCACCGTGGGTTTCTTCACGTTTCGGTGCAATGGCATCTATTTCATCGATGAATATGATTGCAGGAGCGTTCTCTTCAGCCTCTTTGAAGATCCTCCTCAAATTCTCTTCGCTTTCACCATAGAACTTACTCATGATCTCAGGGCCGTTGATGGAATAAAACCGTGAATTGGTCTCGTGCGCTATCGCCTTTGCAAGCAATGTCTTACCGGTTCCCGGCGGTCCGTAGAACAGAATACCTTTAGGCGGTTTGATACCCAATCTCCTAAATATTTCTGGGTGTTTGATAGGTAATTCGATCATCTCACGTACTGTCTCTATCACCTCTTTTAACCCGCCGATGTCTTCATAAGTTACCTCTGGTACGGATGACAAACGTTGAACCGGTTTCTTAAGGATTTTAACACAGGTGTTAGGAACGACTATCACTGCTCCCGAAGGTTTTGTGTCCACAACTTTGAAAAGCAGTATTCTATCCATTACGTCAATCACTACATCATTGCCTTTAACCAACGGCATGTTTAACAACCGTTCACCTACATAATAGGGAAAATCTTCGCTAAAATCTATTTCCCTGTCCGGCGCCAGGGTAATCTCCTGCGCCTCATCGATAGAAGGGATCGGACGAACCGTGACAGCGTCATCTATTCCGGAACCTGTGTTACGACGGAAGATTCCGTCCATCCGTATGATCTCTTCACTTTCATCAGGCGGTAGCATCCAAACTATTCCCAAGGCACGGTTGTTCCCTTCTATCTCAACTATATCTCCGGAATCGACACCTAACTCTCGCATAACCTTTGGATGAATACGAACGATCCCGCGACCTACATCTTTATGATATGCCTCTTTAACACGAAGTATTACTTCTTTCATACGATCACCTCCCGCAGCGAGCATGAAGTTATGTCTGAGGATTTATATGAAATTTTGAACAGGAATGTTATCCCAATATTCTAAATTTTCCGATTTTTCAAAATCTTAAAAGCATTTTCTGATGGCAACTGTTTTAAAAAATTAAAAAATTCGTTCAATCAACTCTGATACTGATGCCAGATTTCCCTTTGACCTTCGGAAACCTGATCGTAAGTACACCGTTCTTGTAAGTTGCTTTTGCCTTCTTAGGATCCACGTAGTCGGGTAACATGAACGTTCTGTAGAACTTTGTGACACTCCTCTCCTTTCGCACCAAATTCTTTTTCTTTTGATATTCCTCCTTCTTGTTTTCTGCACTGATTCTGAGAACGTTACCGTCCACGTTCACTCTTATATCTTTCTTATCGACACCAGGGATCTCAGTTATAATTACATATTCCTTGTCATCTTCAAGTATATCGGTTTTCGGCTCTCTAACGAGTCCTTCCGCAAATCCGGCACCTGCACCAGTTGATCGGATCTCGGAAAATTCCCTAAACATCTCCTCCATCATCCTATCCATTCTCTTCTGTAACTCCACCATTTCCTTTAATACATCATCTATCATACTCATCACCTCCGAACGGTTTTATAATCAAATAAAAGTTTGTCGTTTAAAATAAATTTGATGTTTCTATTTTATGTAGAAATATTTAAAAATTTTTCGTTAGATTAAAAATTTGTTTAAAACAGTTTAAAATCATGCCCTTCGGACTCAAAAATACGGTTGAACATGAAAGGTGTGTGCTATGGTGAGAATGACACCGAGGTTTTACTTCATCATATCCTACTACGATGTGAAGAAGCGAAGGTCTAAGTTTGATGAGATCTCTCTATTGCTCAACCTCAACCCCACGACCGCCAAGGTTCTTCGTCTACTGATAGAAGCACGTAAACGTGGTAAGGGGTTGACCAGCGAACAGATCAGTACGCGTCTCAACCTCCCACAGAGCAATATCGTCTATCATCTGAATAAACTGATGATCGGTGGTTTGGTGGTGCGTATGGGTCGTGTGTACTTCCTACGCGGACCGACGCTTAAGGATACCTTTGACGAGATAGAACAGGATATACAACGGTACTTCAATCATCTGAAACAACTGGCAGAGGGGTTGTGAGTTGTACAGTGCGATATTTATTTGGGGGTGATGTTTATGGACTATGTCGGGTATTCGGATAGATTAGGCGGCGAACCCGTGCTCAAGGATAGAAAACATACTAAGTATCCTGATCCTGTTGAGGATGCAGTCTATCTTATGAGTGATATTTCTGATCGTGTTCCTGAGATTGAAGGGATACCCACCGGTGTGGAGGGATTGGACGAGTTATTTTTTACGGTGGGTTTTGAGAACGGACGACCCGTTAAACGCGTGTTGGGTGGCATCCCGAGGTATTCGGTGATGAACCTCACAGGTGTTCCGGATACGGGTAAGAGTTTGATGGCGGAACAGTTCGCGATCACACAGGCTGCACGAGGTGATCCGACCGTATTTATAACGGTAGAATCCCCAGCCGAGTTTCTTGTTGCTGGTCTCAAACAGAGGGCTATGGCTATGGGATGCCGGTATGATGAGATTGAGGATAACCTGATAATCATAGACGCTGCCTCTAACTATCAACTACGTGATGACATGCCGACGTTGTTCAGCACGCTCGCCTATGCGATCAAGAGGTATAAGGCCGTTAACACGGTAATCGATTCGGTAACCGGTTTTTACGAGGCAAAAGAGATGATGGCACGACAGATAGTCAGGAGCGTGTTCAACTTTCTTAAGAAATGGAAACAGACTGGTTTACTCGTCTCACAAAAACGTAGTGAACACGATTACATGAGTGCCGAGGCAGCAGGTGGGTATGCGGTGAGTCATATAGTAGATGGGACGATCGTCCTCTCAAAGAAGGTAATCAGTGCCAAGTATGAGGAAAACATGTTCAAGGCACCGATAGGTGAAATGATACGTTTGATACGTATAGACGGTTGTCGTATGAGTGGTCATGATACTGATGTCCATCTATTAGAGATAACCGATACCGGTTTGGTCCGTGTAGGTCCCAAGTTGAAGGATATACGAA
>JAGGXE010000040.1 GCA_021163225.1 Candidatus Micrarchaeota archaeon
AACAAATTTTTAAACATTACCAAACATATTCTTTCAATTTAGGAGGTGATTAAAGATGAAAATGCTAGGTGTGATGCTGGCAATAGCAATTCTCATAGGAGCCCTGACAATCGCCGGATGTACTGGCAAATCTGAAGGCGGTTCAACGGCTCCCGGTCAGGAACAGAAACAGAACGTGCCGGAAACCTCTCCGCAGCCTCCTGCTGGCGAGGGCGGAGCGGCACAACAGGAAGAGCAAGGTGAAGAGGAACAGGGTATAGACCTTACAAATTACACTGCTATAATGATGTCAGGACAACCTGTTGAATGCACCGTGACCATGGAAGAAACAACCGAAGAAGGAATGATAACTGCAGACATACACATGTACATAAAGGGAGAGAAGGTCAGGATAGAGATAACATCATCGGAAGGTAACTTCGTGGAGATTCAGAAAGATAATGCAATATATATCTCGACAGAATCGATGGTACAGGGAGAGGAGGAGATGGAAGGAACACCGTTCGCCGATTGCGATTGGATAATGATAAAGACGCCTGAAGTGGAGTCAACTTATCCCGAGGAAGAAACGCCCGAGGAAACAGGTGTCGAAGTCAAGAAGCCGGAAGAGATGTTTAAATACAATATACACTGTAACGTCGGCAACTTCGGTGATGAAAAGTTCGAAACACCCGGTAAGGTGTGCGACCTGTCACAACTGTTCCAGATACCGGAACAACCGGGCGGAGAGATGCCACCGATACCGGGAATCCCAACACAATAAAATCTTTTTATTTTTTACTTTTTAACGTTAACGTCAGTTATCTTAACTTCTTTGAGGTCTGACAAATGATTCCTGTGCACGTGTTGCGTATCGGTCACCGACCAGAACGCGATAAAAGGATAACCACACATGTGTGTTTGACTGCGCGCGCGTTCGGTGCCGACGGTATAATTATATCAGGTTTACGTGACCCGAGGGTTATCGAATCGGTTGAGAGAGTAGTGGGGAAATGGGGCGGAAGATTCTTCATCAGATTTGATGATTGGAAAAGTGCTGTTAAAAGGTACAGAAAAGAAGGATGGTATGTAGTACATCTAACCATGTACGGTGAGGAGTTTTTGAAAGGGATGACGGAAATCAAAAGAGAGGTCAAAGAAGGGTATAAAGGTCTGCTTGTTGTGGTGGGTAGTGAGAAGGTACCGATTGAGATGTATGAACTCGCAAACTATAACCTGTCGGTCGGTTTTCAACCGCATTCAGAGGTCGCTGCATTAGCGGTTTTTCTGGAGCATGCTGTAGGTCCGTCTTTTGATAAAGTGTTTGAAAACAGTAAGATAGATGTGCCGCATTCCAGATTCGGCAAAACAAAAAAGGACATTAATTAAGAAGGCGGATACCGAAACGTATATAAAACTGAAAAAACATAATTAATGTATGCCTACCAGGAAAAAGAATACTTCTTCAAATAAGAGGACTGCAGCTAAAGTCAGCAGAAGCAAAGCAGGTAAAAAGAAGCAAAGCAAAAGCGTTTCGCGTTCCAGACGATCTTCTTCTGCTTCAAAGTCAAAACCTTCAAAATCAAAGGCAAAACGAACATCAAAGAAGGTTGTAAAAAAGAAAGGAGATACAAAACAGAAAAAGAGTCAGAAATCGGATGCTGCTAGGCATGCTGCGTACGAGAGACGGAAGATTATCCGTGCAAGAAAGAATTTGTTGAAAGATTCTCTTTTGCGACGGACGTTGGTTAATAAAGCAGGCGAACACGCACTTGCAGTAGTCCAGGCATTGGTAAAACCGATGACACATGAAGAACTCGCACGTAAGATAAAGGCAAACAAAAGCGAGGTCAGAATGACCCTGTACAAACTTCATCAGGCAGGTCTCGTCACCTATGTTAGGGATAAGGATGAAGAGTCCGGATGGTATTCCTATTTCTGGAGTTTTAGAGATGCGAAACTCAAAGAATTGGCAGAATCACTGAGCAAAGAACGGACTGTTGCAGAGAACGGTGCCGTTCTTTTCGTGTGCAACGTATGCGATAACGAGAAAGTCTACACGTTCGAAGAGGCAGTAGACCTAAAATTCAGATGCCCTGTATGCAATTCGATGCTAACCAATCTCTCAGAACCCGAATAAACAATGTTAACCAGCAAACGTAACCGGGAGCACGGTTCCGTTAACGTTCATATGTCCGTGTAGAACTGGCTTGTCTGTGCATACGAAGGTTATATCAACCCTACCGAGTTCCCGTGTCATCACCGTATCGTTAACTTCTCTCCCATTGATATAGATGGCACAATCACCGACTTTAGAGATCCGTACTTCATCTTTGCGAAAATCCGTGTACTCGTAGATTGCGCATCCGCATACATCCAGTTTAGGTAACACTACGACCCCGATGTTCTTCAACTGTTCCGCCTTTTCAAGTGCCGGGCGAAAATCTTCGGTTAACACCAGTTTTTCACCCTCTACAGAGGTTTTGGGAAACATATCGGTTACGGTAATTCGTTGCACCTTAGGTCTATCAGCGACGGCGAACAACAGAATGAGAATCATCGTACATATTACGAGAACCATGAAGGAACCGAAGTAACCTCTCATCTGCACCATCCCACTTCAACCCTTTTATCGTTACATATCCGTTTCACAACAAGATAATCCTTACAAGAACAATAATCTTTCCTGTTACCGTTAACAGAGATATAACCGCAGACCTGTTCGTGGGAAAACACCTGATCAGGAGAGACCCCTTCGCATACCAACCGCGCCACGTCTTGACCGAACGTATCCTTAACCGAAGGATGAGCATCCTCTCTCATAACATTGAATATCACTACTATGAACACTGCGGTAAGAAATATCGCGAACAACGCGTCTGCCGATAACACAAACCCTCTCATGTTCATGCTTTGTTCACCTTTAACGAAACTACAACAACGTTTCCCGTATCATCAGTTATATATCTGTTATACACGAGTCCGTTGTTGAGGTCAGCGTTACACGAACCGATGACGGTGCCGTTCAGATAATACACAACTACTCCGTAATCGAGGTTGCATCCGGAATGATACAATCCTAACATTTCCCTCGTAACTTCATAGTCTTCCCTGCATCTCTTGATAAATATGTCCATCTTATCCGTATCAAGTTTTCCACCTCTCACGATACTCACTGGAGAACCTTCTGAGACCAAAAGTTCAGATGCGTAAACCAGAGATTTTGACATTATGTTTTTATCGGTACGTTCTTGCGTCCGATGGTACGCATCCAACCAAACCGAAGACAGTAACGTTAAGATTAATAACATGACAATCGTCCACACTGTAAGGTCGGCAACAAACAGTTGCCCTTTTTTCCAGATCCTCATCATCTTAAACCTTCGCATACGCATTACCCTACAAAGGTTTGACAACGATTTTTGACCCGTCGTTGTACACGATCACTGTATCCTTACCTGTCACGGTACCAGTAAGATGAACATGCACAGGTAAGGAAACTGAGTACTCGATGTCTTTATCGATACAGGACAATCTTAGTCCTTGGGAGTGAAAGCGACAGGCAGTACCTGAGAGAGGAATGACGGACGATTTGTTGTATAGGTAAGCTTCCAGCACTGCGTTCTGAAGGGTTTCAACATTGTTCATCATTCGATATCGTTCAACATGTAACCGGTTCACTTTTTCGATGTTTGTGATATGAGAGAGTAGGGAGAACACTGTAAGAAGATATATGGAGAAGACCGTGACGAACTCGATGGTAACCTGGGCTTTATGAAAATCTGAGTTCCACATAGCCATCACGTTTGATAAAAACTGCATGATAATCACCGGGGTCTGAAGGTAACGTTCCTTTTATCTCAACCGCGCATTTGTCATTTATATCGCTGTCCCCTATCCTGAGATTTATCAATCTGCCGTCAATGTACGAATATTGCGGATTTAGGTCCGGCACGGTCAACCTGACCGAAACCGATGATCCGGGTGAATAGGAATATACATAATTCGCAGTTTCACATATCTCATCTATCAAATATCTGCCCTGTTCCATCTGGAACTGTCTTTTCACAGAGTTATAGTTCGACATTATACCGAATATGATAATGGATAATATGAACAGAGATGTTCCTGTTACAACAAGGTATTCTACGGATACCTGACCGCGTGCCATGTATGAAGTTAACAATGTAACGTTTAAAAATCTTCAATCAAAAACGGGTTGGTCACGGTAGAGATGTATACCGTCGCTCGTGATCCTCATGGGAACAAGACGGATCTCATGAGCGGTTCCCCTCATCTTCACCACTTCCAACGCACGTTCCCTGAGGTCCCTTTTCCTTATGAAATGTATAGCTATGAAACCATCCACAAGATACTCCAACCCGTACCTCGCCCTGATCTCTCCGGGTACGGTCTGTTTTGCTTCGGAAGTGAGGAGGGCCGTGCATCCCCACCTTTTTATCATAGCCATGGTTTTAAGAAAAACCGTTCTCCTCAGATATGCATCTTTCTGTAACAGAACGAGCGATGTAACAGAATCTATAACAACCCGTTTTATCCCTAACTCGTCCACCATATCTTTGATGTACGGTGCGTCGTTGATGAAACGTTCGATTTCGTTCGGAGGATAGTTTACGAACATGTAACGTTTCTCTTTCTCCAACTTTTTAAAATCCCAACCAAAACGTCTCATCCGTCTATACACTTCCTCCTTACTTTCTTCAAAACTTATGTAGAGCCCGGGTTCATTGAACTTAACTATTCCGTTATACAAAAATTGGTTGGCAAAGATTGATTTCCCTGCACCCGCTTCGCCTGCTACCATGACAATACTGTTCCTTTCAAAACCTCCCTCTATCATAGAATCGAGACCCGGAATCCCGGTAGGAACACGAACAGACTCTTCCTTTTCCCGTTTCATTAAAGATCACCCTCCTACCGCAGACAGTATTTCCTGCCTGTTTGAGATAACCCATCTGTACGGTCTGTTTATGTCGGCATCCTTGTCCAAAAACAACATGATGAACAGTTCAGAAGATAACCGGACCGCGAGCACCATGGCCGTTTCAGTACTCAGTAGTATATACTTAGGATTCCCTCCTTCAAATGCTTTACCGAACTCTTCAAAAGAGGTGCACATCCTGCTTAATACAGGAATGGAAGGTTTATACCTTTCCTCCTCCCTGTTGAAAGAGTAGTGTCTAACGATTCCATCACGTGTGACCAAAGCGCAACCTATAACGGAACGCAATGCGAGCAGAGGATTTAATACATTGTTGATATGTTCGGCCTCCATGATAAACCCTCGCCTTATCCATATATAAATGTTTTTACAGTGCCCGGACACCGTGCATGCCAAACTCTATTTTTAAACCTTCACGGTAAGGAAGTCTCTCGGAAAACAAAATCCACGAATCTCCACTACGTTTTATGGTCAGTGTGTCATCCATGAGATGCTGTATGGTTGAAACAACCTTTTCATCGTGCATTCCCTCATCCATGAGATACAAAGATGTAGCGTTTTCGGATTTCAGACGCGCACCAGTAATATGGATAAACCTAAACACGGATTCTGGTGCATTGTTCAACAACAGTGTAGATAGGGAGGCAAACACTATCCTCTTCTTGTTGGGTGTGCTGGAAATCAGTTTAGTAAGTTCTATGGAGATGTCGTTAAGTGCGGTAGGACCGAGCACGGGTATGATACCGTCCCTTTCTTTGAGTCCTCTCTGTCCGAGTGTCCATGAATAACAGTCTATAAAGAAGAGGGTTTTACCCAGATATCTCCCAAAATCCCAATTGTACCTCTGCGCTTCAGTGATGACAGAATCGGGAAACGTATCGGTGGTTATAAAAATGCACATGTCACCTTCCTTCAACCCGGCCCATAAGAACTGTAATGCGAAAACTGTCTTTTCCTGTCCGGGACGACTGAGTAACAGTACGTTAGACCTAGGTGGTAATCCCCCTTCTAAAAACAGGTCTATGTTTCTGTCTCCGGTACTGAGCATAAGAATAAAGAAGGAAAGAAAGGTTTTTAAGGGTTCAACCGCATCGTCCGCTTGACGAAGAAGATGTGGAAGCGTTTATCGGCCCGAACCCGGGCATTATGTTGTACCCTGCAAGCGATACGTTGCACTCTGCCGGCGGTTCGGCGAGTCTGTTACATATCGCTTCCTTCACTGCCTCTGGGGTTCTGGATATGATGACTGTTCTTCCGTTCAGCACAACAGTGGGAGAACCGCGCACACCGTACATACCGTTTTCTTCATTATAGATCGGGAACGCGTTGTTCTCAAAGGAGTACTGGGATTTAGTCTCGTTGATACACGCTTCCACAACCGTTGTGTTTATACCTTGCTCTTCCATGCATTTGGTTTTGTTACCATGACTTTCGATGAAACATGTCAGAAAGTCCCAGAATTTATCAGGGAATTCTTTATCGATACAGTATTCGTACAGGTTGTCTTCCAATTCTATCGGACCGTGCATTATATAATTGACAAATTTATTGTTTATATGAACGTTACTTACATTCTCGAACAGTTTTGCAACAGGTATTACCGCCTTCTGCATCTGTAAACCGAAAGGACAATGGGACATCACATATATGTCAAGAGTCACTTCATCGCTCTTTTTCCCGACGTATGTAGGAATAACCTTAAGCGCATTAGACATATCCCAAACGTACACCGAATTTATAGGGTTACCGAATTGTGAATAGAGGAGGTCACTCTGATCCTTATTCGCATCAGTTGCGTTTATCAGTAAAACAGGAATATACGAAACATTGTATTCGTCGATTAACTGTTTTGCTTCGGTTGAAGGATAACTTAAAAGGTCTATCGTTATCGGAATACCTGTCTTATTCAATGCGGATTCAACAGTAGGTATGTAATCGGGTTGAGGTTGGGTGCTATTATCGTATATTAAAATTGCTGTGAGAGTTGGTAGTGCAGGGAGATCATTACAATCTGATAGTGAATCATTTAAATTATCGCAGATCTGTTTTTCAAACGCTAATTTAACAGGTACATAATTAATAGGGATATACCTATCACCATTGCGGAGTACGAAGAATGATGACAATGAAATATTCTTAGCTAGCGCAATGCTTTTTGCATATTGCTTTTCTCCATACTGCTGTATGCAGATC
>JAGGXE010000041.1 GCA_021163225.1 Candidatus Micrarchaeota archaeon
GTGAGGTGTTAGACCCCATTTATTGTTCGGGGTCGCTCCGTTTTGAGGTCGGGTTTGACAATACTCTAGAGGTAAAATTTACATTCTACGTTAATCCTGAAAGAAATCCGGAGAGAATCATACATGAGGGCGCAATTTATCATGAGGTTACACATTACATTCTCCGTTTGAATCTCATAAAGAGAGGCAGTAACACATACTTTCTTTCATGTTTACCTCAAGTCGCTCTTCTTGACGAAGGATTCAGCGAATTTGTAGCCAGGCATCTCACTGGATTATTCATTGACAAACCGAGAATTGATCCATCGGATAATCTTTTCCAACTCTATGAAGGCGGATTCAAAGAAGTTGAAAGTATGTTTATAAGTTTAGGAAGAGATCCTAGGAAGTTGTTAGATAAAGTAACAACAATTATAATAGATCGTATAGAGAACGATGAGAATCCATACGTCATTAACATACAGTTTTAAAAACTGAGCGACAGAAACATCGCTATCATGAATCTATACGTTTCCTGGAATAGAGAAGGATGGTTTTATGAATGAGGAGATTGAGATAAAGGTTATTTTGAAGAACCCTGATCATGTGGAGAAACGACTCAAAGAGATAGGCAAATTAATCAAAGAGGAAGAGCAAAAAGACGAATATTTTGTTCCTAAGGATAATGACTTTTTTGCCGAACATCCTACAAGAGAATACCTACGGATAAGGTACAAAGGAGACACGAGTAAACTGTGTTACCACTACTGTCACTATGATGACAAAGGCGAACTTTTGAAGACGGACGAATATGAGACCGAGATCAAAGATCCAGAGATGATGGCAACGATCTTGAAGAATTTAAATTTTGTCAAACGTGTGACCGTAGTAAAACACAGGACCTATTATGAATACAAAGGGTTTGAAGTTCTCATAGATAAAGTAGACGGGTTAGGGTGTTTCTTAGAAGTAGAAGCCAAGGAAAACTCCTTTCCTTCAAACATAACAGTAGAAGAAGTACGTAATAGTTGTTACGAAATCCTGAAAGAGATCGGTGCTGAGTGGGAACGTGTTCCACGCGGAGGATATCCTGACTTATTGATAAGAAGACAAAGGTCATCTTAAAGAATGTTAACTCAGATACCGGACTGTTTTAATTGTGTGGGTTACTGTTTCAGTATGCTTCAATAAAACCTGATTTTATCGAGGTATTGAACAAACAGAATTTAAAGTTTGCTTTACAGCTAATATGGGTGGTCTTATGGAAAGGTATTCGCGACGTTCTGGAAGATTGACCGGTATTATTGGGCCTATGTTTTCTGGTAAGACAACCGAGTTATTTCGCCGTGCAAAACGTCTGACATTGGCGGGTAAGGAATGGCGTGCATTTAAACCCTGGATCGATCAAAGATATTCTAAGGAGGATATCGTTACGCATGACCTAAACACATTGAAGTGTACGGTTGTTAGAAGGTCCGAAGAAGTGGTCTATCACCTTGAGAAGATTGGGTTTAACGTGGCCGCGACGTTCTTAGACGAGACACAGTTCTTTGATTCTGGGATTATCGAAGCGATAGAGCATATATTAAGACATGGCGTTGATGTGGTTTATGCTGCGTTATCCTCTACTTCGGAGGGTCGGCCGTTTCCGTTTTCAGATGGGAAAAAACACGTGGGAGATCTCTTAGCCCTTCCACACGAAGATATAGTAGTGCTCAAGGCAGTGTGCACGCGTTGTGGAGAGGATGCAGTATTTACCTTTTATATAGGGTCTGAGGAGAAGACGGGTGTGGTTAAGGTTGGCGGTAGCGAATCTTATACTGCTCTATGCAGGGATTGTTATTACAAGATGTTCGATAGCAAGAGAGGAATAGATAAGAAGTAAGTACACGGTAGGACTTTCTCTTCTTTCTCTTATTAAGTCTTGGTGGGTTTTCTCACGTAGATTAAAGGATATAATCTGGGAATAGAACATGAACTTCTCGGCAGAAGAAACTAATCCTCTGACGAAACGATCAGTAAACATCCACAGAGACACGTAACTTATGGATAACAGGTTCTGTAGAAATCGTTTTTAGTTTGGTTATTTTTATCTCGGGTAAAGGGTTGGATGGGATAGTTCGGTAACCAGTTCCAGCCCCTCCGAGATTATATACCCAACATCAACACACCCCTACTAATTATGAATATATATGTTTCCGGTTAGATTACAGGGTTTCGGAACTACTCTCTTCTGAAAAGTAGGTAGGGGGAACTTAAAAAAGGATTATATGAGTTTGGAAAGAAACCCAGCAGGATGAGAAAAAGAAAGTTAAACTTAAGCACATGGTTTATAACTTATATTAGGAATATATTAGGAAAATTATATTTATTTAGAGGTTTTCTACAGAGCCGGATAACACAACTCCTTTTAAATACCAAAAGAAATATATAGACCAAATGAACTTCAATCTGTTGGTGATAAAGTGGAACCTGAAAAAACATCCGAGAAAGACAACGAAGGAGTGCAATTTCCGGAACCTGTGGTTGGGGGAGTGATAATCAACAGAGAAGGCAAAATCCTTCTTATCAAATCACATAAATGGAGTAATAAATACGTGATTCCGGGAGGTCATATAGAACTGGGTGAACATGCAGTTGACGCTTTGAAAAGAGAGATTAAAGAAGAGACCGGTTTGGATGTGTACGATATAAGATTTTTAGGATTTCAGGAATGTATATTTGATGAGAATTATTGGAAGAGAAAACATTTCATACTGTTAGATTTTGTGTGCAAAACAGATTCCAATGACGTGAAACTTAATGATGAAGGCGAAGAATTTATCTGGGTTACCCCTAACGAAGCATTAAAACTAGACCTTGAACCGTATACCCGAAAGGCTATTGAGACCTATCTTGCAAGAGTACAAAAAGATTAGACGTGTTTAACGAACCGTATCGAGTGGCCATCGACTATTTAAAACACAACCTAGACGAACTTATAGGAAGGGGTGTGTTCATGGGAAAGATAATCCGAGTAGACAAGAGTATAATACCCGCATGCGATGTACCTTTAAATACCTATGAGGAGATTGTAAGAGAAACTGCAGATATAGAGAGGATAGGTGGGTATAAGATAGGTTTCTCTTTAGCCCTAAAATACGGTTTACCGAAGATCGTTGAGATAACAAGAAGGTACACGGATAAACCTATCATCTACGATCATCAAAAGGCTGGAACAGACATCCCTGATACAGGTCCCATGTTCATGCGGGTGTGTAAGGATGCTGGGATAGACGCTGTTATACTGTTTCCCCAGGCAGGACCAGAAACCGAAAAGGCATGGATCAGGTCTGCTTTTGACCAGGGGTTAGGGGTTATTGTTGGAGGGTTGATGACGCATCCAAAATACATCAGAAGTGAAGGCGGTTACATTAGAGATGAGGCTATCATGGAGATGTATTCGCTCGCGGCTGAGTTAGGGGTAACCGATTTTGTTGTTCCTGGGAATAAACCGGAAGTAATAGGGCGGATAAAAAGAATGTTGGAAGATAAGGGTGTTTCACCCATCTTCTACGCACCCGGTTTTGTGGCACAGGGCGGCGATATCTCAGAAGTCGGTAAGGTGATCGGTAATAGTTGGCATGCGTTTGTAGGGAGAGGGATCTATCAAGCTAAGGATGTAAGGCAAACCGTCCTAGAATTAATAAGTAGACTATAAAACTTAGAGGTCAAATCTCATTTATGATGTCCCTTTGCAATAAGATAAGAAGAGATCATGATGACCATACCGCCTATTGCCTGTATCGGAGTAAGGACGTTTCTAAGCCAAAGATAAGCAAAAATCGCTCCAGGAACCGGGGCAAGTTGTAGAAGCGAACTCACGATCCATGGTTTCGTGTACTTTAGGGCGGAATAGAAGGTATACAAACTCAATACACTAAACAACACAACGTATACAAGGATCATCCACCAAGTATTTACTCCTATGTTTGTTATATCATGAAACAAGAATAGGGAAACGATTAAAAGGAGAACACCGCCTATCAGGTTAGTAGTTAACGTTAACTCAACCGAATTGATCTTCTTCATCGCCTTTATACTTGGGAGATAAGATAAAGACATACAGAAAACACCTGACATGACCAACAGGTCACCGATTTGAAGTTTCTCACCGAGGGAGTTAATATCAAGATTGGTGGATAATAAGAACACTCCGAAAAGTAAAGATAGTATCAAAAGGGATTGTTTTTTGTCTATCTTTTCATCTAAGAACTTCCAACCAAGAATGGTGACAAATACAGGGTCCAGTCCTAGTAAGAAGACAGCGCGTACAGCAGTGGTGAGGCTAAACCCTGTCAATAACAGAACTGTTCCGCACAGGTTTCTGGTGATTACGACACCCATTATATCAGAGAAGCCGTTCCTTATCCTGTTTAGATTAATCTTCTCCTTCAACAATACAGAAAGAAGGATCAAGAAAGGAACCGATAACAACATGTAGACAGAAGCGAACAGAATAGGAGGAATCTGTTTTGATATCTGGGTTCCGACCACAGTCGCCAAACCCATGACTACCGCAGAGGCTACCGCAAGATAAGTTCCTTTTTTATGTTTGGATAAGGACATCGCAAATAATTTGATATCAAGTTTTATAAATGTATTTTCAGAAGATCTGCAATTTTTCCCCATCTATACTTATCTCCGAAAATCTATCCTTCCATAAATCATTCTATCCTGTTTACATCCCGTTCACAGAGGGAGATCTGCAGAACACCTCTTCATTCTAAGGAGACACCTACCTTCTTTAGTTCTTCTTTTAATTGTTCTGGGTTGTTAAACCGAATAGTCTTGATACCGAGTTGTCTGGCAGGTATTAGATTTCTCTCCTGGTCATCTATAAAGACACATTCCCCCGGTTCTACCTTGAGTTTATCCAGGACGTGTTTATACGCTTGCGGATCCGGTTTACACACACCGTACTCAAAGGAATAAAACTCATGATGGAAGAGTTCCGAGAGCATAAACTGTTCTCTACAGTATTCTATCCATTCTTTTGCATGTACAGAAAGCACTACTACAGTATATTTCTTTCTAAGTGCTTCTATGATTTCACGTGTGCCTTGTATCTCTTGAAAATTTTCCCTAACTTCTCTCTTTAACTTTTGAATGTCTAGGTTCCATCCTGTAACCGTTATAACCCTTTCCCAATATTCATCTTCGGTAATATTACCTTTAAAGAGTAATGTCAATTCAGGGATATGAAGACCTTCATACACCGTTTTAGGATCAAGATTCAATAGTTCAGCGATACGGCGCTCCACACCTAACAAACCTTTAAGATAGACTTCCGCGAGATCGAAGATGATTACCTTCACCATACCATCCCCTGTTATTTTTTGTATATTTTCATGTTTATAAACATTTGGGGTCTGGTTAACCCGTTTCCAAATTAATTTTTATCGCCTCTTATTCTTTTTTCAACTTCTTTCATGAAGTTTTTCCAACTAATGAATTTCCTTCTACAGGTATTTATGGAAGGTAGCCAACCGAAATCATTAGGATACTCTTTTTTCAACATTATCCATTCTTTTGTGGATGGTAGATGACCCAGGAAATAACTCGCCATCACACCCGCGTTCAATATTTCTTCACGTGTCCATACCCCACATTTATGTGTGGCCAAATAATCCTCAACCTCAAGATAATGTTTTGCAACCTCGTACCAAAAGTTATAGTAACCCTTAAACCTGTTTTGGAGGGTCACGATTGAAGGTAGGTTCATATCTTTTTCAGCACGTATCCATTCTGGATACGATGGAATTCTATTGAAGTGTTTGAACACACGATACCCTATCTCAATAAGTTTCTCATAAGGATATTTCATATCTGTGAAATCCAATTTTTCTCTAACCTCTGGATATTCTTTTGCCACTTCCTCCCAAAATGCTTTGAAGGAACCGAACTTATTAACGATGGTTTTGTCAGAAGGCAGACTTTCCTCCTTATATATCTCCCGCCATTCTCCTATATGAACAACATGTCCCTTCTTCTTATAGATCTCATATCCCATGTCAATCAATTCTTTCCTTGAATAAACCTTTTTTCCTTTTTTACTATTTGTTTTTGCAATCCGATCTGCCACCTCAGGGAACCTTTCAGCAACTGCATCCCAGAAACGGTCCCAGGTACCAAACCTACGAAATATAGTCTCTCTGGACGGTAACACCCATCTTTTTTTCCTCAATTCTTCCCACTGATTGCTTGAGATACAACCACCCATACGTATGACAACCTCTTTACCAAGAAACAGCAACTCTCCATCACTACCGATAATTTTATTAGGTAATAATCCAGCATTTATCAGAAGGTTTTGATAATTTTTTGTACATTTCCTTATGTTCATTACAGAGATATCATACCTCTCCAAGAACTCATTTAACGTGGGTGTCTTCCCGAGTTCTCCTGCTAATTCTTTAACCATATTCACTAATGCGTCTTGATCATACCATCTCTCGGTGTTAGGTTTCCTATTTTTCGCTCTTTTTCTGTTTTTGACGGTTCGTGTTATCTCAGGTGTAAACTCGTCCAACAAAAAGACCGGTGCAGTAGGTTCATCCTTAACATCAACCTTTCTCTCAATATATTCCTTAACCCTATCGTATTCAACAAATTCTGTTACTCTTGCGTATCGGTTCCATTCCTCAGGTGTAAACGGTTTATCAGTCCAGTCCAAAAACTGTGCCATCTCGTATCTCATAACACTTTCTACAATAGAATCTATCTCCTTTTTCAAGTTATCAAAGGATCCATACAACCCTATTACTAGAATGGGATGGAACGAGTCTCCTTTCTGATATCTTCTTAACAATCTCTTATAATCAGGTAAATCTCCAGTAGTCAGGTAATCCTTAACTATTTGACGTTCCACCTTAGACACGTCATAACTGTATCTTTTGACGATCTCCTTCCTAACATTATCTAGGAAATAATCCCATGAACCGAACCGTTCTTCAACCCAGTCCTCATCGGGTAGATCACGGTCCTCTGCCCATCTGTTCCAATGATCAGGGTCAGGTAAAACTGCATATTCCCTAACATAATCAACCCCAGCATCCAAGACACGTAGACGGACCCTATAATCCAATTCATTGTACATACCCATCTTACTAGTAAACTCCTGCCATGTACGAACATTCATCAAACTGTACAACTCCTGTTCCTCAAATTCCACTCCTCTAAACTTACAGTAATCCAAGAACTTGTTAAGTGATAGGTCATGAGCATCTTTTTCTTGTGCATATTCCCTGAATAACTTGATCAGTTTATATCTCTTATAATCATCCTGATTCTCGATAAGAGGTTTATGTTTTCCAGATGTTTTATTTCTTGATGTTTTACTTTCCTCCCTCTTTCCATATTTCTTCTTAGGCATACATTTCACCCAAACTCACACGAATTGTGTTTGTTTGTAAAATAATCACATTATATCAACATATATAACAAAAGGCAAATAAAAACCTTTCGGATACCACCTAAAAGAATGTTTGTTGGGGTAAGACTACACTAATTTAGAAGAAGATTAACCTTAGATCAACCCCTCCTAATTAGATCTTGTTGTATATAGACGGGCCCCACACGCACTGGTAACTTGTCAGGATAACCTGGTTTAATACCTGGTCTTACATCTTCGTCTATCAAACCATCACAATCGTCGTCCCTACCGTTCAACCGGTCAAACGCACCGGGATGTACAGTCGGATCAAGGTCGTCACAGTCCACGTACACGTTATACCCGTCACCGTCCATGTCCATTATATCTATTCCCAAGGGCACACAGTCGGGATCCTCATCATCCAACAGACCGTCACAGTTGTTGTCCACCGAATCATCACAACACTCAGTAGTATGTCCAGGGTTGACACAGATCGCGCATGCCGAGGTACCATCAGAAGGACAGCCCGGGTCACAACCGCTCGGGTCGGTGGGACATCCCGGAGGATCGCCAGACGGGTCGTCCAGACAATCATGTTCTATGTATTCGCCGGTTGTGATGTTATAACCGCAAGTTGTATACCCATCTCCATCAGAATCAAAATCCTCGTCAAACAATCCATCACAATCCTGGTCTACACCGTCGCATACCTCTTCAGCACCCGGATGAACCGTTGCATTCAGATCGTCACAATCGCCAGTCCTCCAAGTGTAACCTGATGATGGGCACTGGCTTTCTTCAGTCATAGTATCTACACCATAGGTGTCGGAATCACCATCGTAATAGTAGGTTCTGGTTGCAGTGCACAGACCATCTGGATACGAAGTTTCGCAATAGTTTTCAATGTACTCGTTCGACGAACCATATTCTACTATGTCGTCACTACCGGATCCACAAATAACGTTATGCTCAATGTGATTATTAGATGAAGAACTATGCATGTAAAGCCCTAAGCTTCCGCTGTTTAATATCACATTATCTTCAACATAGCTATTGGTAGTATCGTCTAACTTTATTCCGTAGGAAAAGGCAGATTCAATATAGTTTCTAGATATGTTATTATTACCAGAATCCCATTCAAGAAGTATCCCTTCAAAACACGTGAGATTATGATTACAGATGATCGTGTTATTGTAAATAAGAGAATCATATCCACTAAAGAATATTACACTTTGGGCTGCCCCAGAATCTTGTGAGAGGAAGTAGTTATCCCGTATCTGAAAACTATTTCCATGTGGAATTCTTATCGAACCGTTAATAAATCTATTGTTGTATATTGAAACATAATAAAGAGGATGGTAATAATGATCAAACCATATGACATACCTTCTATTACGGATCTTAAAGGGATTTTCGAAGGTATTGTTTACTATATGCAAAGGAGAAGAAAAACAGGTATTTGAATAGAAATCATTGCATATGGGAGTAGTGTTATAGAAGGTGTTATTAGCAATAAGGTTTGGTGATGAATAATAGGTGTGATAGTCATGTAAAAAGATTGCCCCGTAGTTATAGTAATATTCGTTTGGATTGTCCACACCAATATTTCTAAACCGATTGTTTCTGATGATGAAGTTAGCATCGTGTATGTAGATAGCGGTACCCACACCAGATATATTTTCAAAACTGTTATTTTCAATAATTAACATACCGTTGCCAAATTCCAATAATTGAACGATCGGAGTTGGTACATTAACAAAGTTGCAGTTTTTAACTGTCGTTGCTTGTGAAACAATCATCAATCCCACATCTGCATAACCTATTTCCTGACCAGCAACAGGATCATACGGATATGTGTTGAAATCAGATGTAAATAACGCCCCATTACAATTAATGGTTGTTGCATAACTACTCGGGGACCTAACAATCAGATGAGTATCTTTATCTAAGAAATATGTTATATTACACAATGTAACCTCAGACACTGAATCCAAAGTAAAGAGACCTCTGTCAAAAGACAATCCCTCTAGATAGCTGTCAGGCCAATAAAGATTGACACAATCATAACCCTCAGAACAACTCTGTTCACAAACAGAACTACTTGAAGAACAAACAGTGCCGTTAAACTGGTTAGTGCCACTCACAACATTGACGTCCTCGCCATCACCACAGAAAGTGTTATAGTAGAACCAGTTATTACTCGACCCTTCCAAATGCAACGATTCAGTTTCGCTGTATCGAACATAGTTTCCTTCAAATCGATTATCATCCGAATCTATAACACCTACCCCAATGTCGCAATTCAAAATCCTGTTCAGTTTAAATTTGTTTGAATCAGAGTTATAAACACGTATACCTACTCCGGATTCGTTTATTATCAGATATTTGGCAGTTACATCACCAGCATTTTCTAGATCCAATCCAGTGCCAAAGTTTTCAATAATGAGATCCTTTATGTAGACATTATGATGGCCGTTTATACGTATTCCCTTTGTGCCTTCAGCACCAGTTCCTCTGATCTTATAACCCTCTCCGAGGATGATTACATCGTCTGACTGCACATCTAGACAAACGGACGATGTTGAGGTTATGTTTTCCGTTACCAAATAAATTCCGGGAGAAGACAAGACCTTACAGGAATCTATATTGTGTGAACTATCGATACAAATGTATCCGTTGATAAGTTCATTTTTGTTCGGATCAGAATCATTGCAATCCTCTTTATCATTACCTGCACAAGAAGCAGGGCACGTCGATGGTTTTTCGCCGATCCCCCACCAACAGTATCCGTCACCGTCATTGTCACGACATTCTACATCATGAGAAGTACCGCTAGGCGGGATTACATCACCGATCGTTTGATACGTCAATCCGCTAAATTGCAAAATGTAAGCGTATCCATCGTCACCCCAGTCGTCACTCCATGAATTCTTGATTTCAATAGCATTAATCCCGTAATTTGTAAAGATTTTGAACCCTACGCCTGTTACGCAATGGTTCCACCAATGTATGACCGTTTCTAAAGGTCCATTTGAAAGAAGATCCCGGTAATACTCTTTGACACTGACACCGACCCCTGGATTCAATTGATCATGAATATAATAAACATAAATATCACCGCTGTGACTGGTAATCTTCCATACCCTTGAACTCCAATCATCGCATTTATCGTCACATGGCTCATCCCATGCACTATACGGAAAACATTCTTCATCAACTACACCTGTTTCTTGGATGTAATCAAGAGCAGTGTCAGGCGGCCATCCTCCGTAGCATCCACCAGCACCAATGCATGAAACCAAGTCCTGTTCACTCAAATCTACATCAATATGTTGATTGTAATAAAGATTTATGTGAGCTTCCAACGCTCCGATAGTACCGAACGCCCAACAACTCCCACAACCACCCTGGTCTTTGACAGGGGTGAGCCAGTTCTCACCGTGTGCAGTACGCCAAGAATAACCTATCACATAATCGCTATCCTCTATTGACGTCATAAACTCTTCATAACTCATGTTGATGGAGAACGGTGTGAACAGACCCGACTTGTAGTAGACGATCTCTTCCTGAGCACGTAATAAGGGAACGTACCCATCGGATGTTTGACCGTGAGCCAGTCGTTCCTTTATCCTCTCACCGTTTACGGTATACTCGTATACGTGGTCGTCATCTATGTTCAACAAC
>JAGGXE010000042.1 GCA_021163225.1 Candidatus Micrarchaeota archaeon
GCGAGGTCTTCCGCAGATATGGTTGGAGGTAACGCATGCCATTCAAAGAAGATAGGAGAGACCGTGTTATCTTGTGATAGAACCTGTTAATACCTGAACCTTTTTTGTTTCTTTTTTTCCGTCCTTTTCGACAACTAACCAGTACGTCCCGGAGTTCAGTGTTGAGATGTCAAGCGCTAACAATCCGTTTCCCGTTATATCGAACACACGACGTCCGGTAATGTCATAAAGTATGACCGTTCCGGTTTCTCTTCCCACATCAACGAACAACATCCCCGATGCTGGGTTCGGATAGACCTTGATCCCGCTCTCATCAGGTGTGGTTTCGTCTACCATCTCCGCAGGACGTCTCTGGAAACGACCGTACACTATAGACCACGAAAACCCGCCCTCGTCAGGATACGCGAAACCGAAATACTTTGCTCTTGGCCAGCCGTCTTTATCGAGACAGGAGACAAACGCCCTCAACGTTGCAATGGTGTCGTATTCTGGGGAAAGGTAGAAGATATTCTCCAAATACCAATCTTCGTACACCGGTTGGTCAGCATAGATATCGAACATCGTGGTAGATGCAGTATCCCTTGATGCCACGACGTCATCATAATCCATTTTTACGTATTCATAGTTAACTACGTAGTACTTCATCCCTAAACAATCATCAACCAATTCATCCGGAATCACGAACGTGTCCGACCCTGCCTCTGCAGGTTCAAGAGGTTCTGTACCGTCACCGTAAGCGTATACCCATTCCTTCGTACTCACGTATGAGGTGTCCGGACCTGCTACCCTCTTAGTTACTGTAGTGTAGTATTCAAATTCGTAATCATTTCTCCACTCTTGGTGTACGTTTTTCTTAGACCTTTCCCTTTCTCCAACCGTCGGTTGGGGTCTGCCTTCAGCATAAGAGGTTGACACCAATACAGAGAGACCGAGAAAAACGGATAACCCGCGCCTGATTACTTCTGATAACTTCCTTCTGTTTTTTCTATCTTTGTTGAATATTTCACTTCTATTATGTGTTTTAAGATGTTTTTTCATGTTATAATTGTACACTTTGTCATATTTAAACTTATCTTTTGACTTTTATAGGTTAGTTAATTTTGCTTCACAAATGTTTTTAATCTGGACGGAAGAATTGTTTATTACTTTTTGTAAGGAGGTGGATGGATTGTTGGATGACCCAAAACTGCGGATGTTGATGATGTATCTCTTTGCACAGGTGTTGGGCATATCCGTCGGTGTCTACCTTATCCAGATGAGTGCCGTCAGCCCGGTTTTTTCGGAGATGAAGGTTGAACCGATGGGTGAGAACAATCCGTTGAATTCTTTACTGTTCGTGGTCTATGTGCTTGTCGGTTCGCTCCTCCTTCTTATTCTGCTGAAATTCTACAGAGGGATAATGCTGTACCGGTTGATGGAATTTTTCGTCATATTCTTTGCATCCAACATAGTGTTCTTTGTTTTATTCTATATGGTGTTGAATGAAGATTATGCGGTTCTGTTGGCTTTGGCATCATCATTCCTTCTCGCATTAGGTAAACAGATCAAACCCGAATTGAGGAATGTTGCGGCGATCGTGTCTTCCGCCGGTGTCGGTGCAGTGTTCGGGTTCTCTTTGAACTTCCTTCCGTCCATAGTGTTCGCAATCCTTCTCTCCGTCTACGATTACATCGCTGTCTTCAAAACGCGGCACATGATCACGTTTGCTAAGGAGTTCAGTACCAAACAGCTTGCCTTTACACTCGTCTCTAAAAGACCGGAAAAGAAAACCAGAGAAGAACGGAAGACCGAGGCACGATACGTTCCCGGAAGGGAAAGGAGACTCGAGTTGGGCACCGGTGATGTCGTTGTGCCGATGATGGTTGCCGTGTCCTCCTATTATCCGTTCGGATGGTGCGGCCCTGTCGTGATGGTTCTCTCTGCATCAGTGTCTCTATGGATGTTGATGACCTACGTCAGTAGGAAAGGTAAGATCCTTCCGGCACTACCTTTTCTGACCTCTGGTATGCTGGTCGGAACATCGGTCCTGTGGTTGTCGACAATTTTATAAATATTGGGCACGATTAATACCCCTATGGGAGCCGAAGACGTTGTTAACTATCTTAAAGCCGAGAAGGAGAACATAGATAAACTTATCGAAGACATCATCCCGAGACGCGTTGACGAAAGGTTCATGGAGACGTTGCTAGGCACTCCTCTGTACAAGTACGATGCAGAAACGTTTCAGAAGACGGTCGTCGACCCTCTGTGGGACCTGTTGGATAGGGGCGGCAAACGATGGCGACCGTGGATGTTTTTCACGGTGTTGAGATGTTTGGGCGGTGATTACGATAAGTACAAATATCTAGGTGCCGCGATAGAGGTTATACATAACGGTTCTCTGGTTGCCGACGATATCGAAGACAGAACCACTGTAAGACGTGGTAAAAAGGCTATCCATCTGATCTTCGGTGAGGATGTTGCGGTCAACCTTTCCTCGCTGATGTATTTCCTGCCCACCAAGGCCATAGATGATATCGATGCTGACCCGGAAACCTACAGACGGTTGTCGAACACGTTACACAGTGAACTGATCAGGATACATGTCGGTCAGGCTACGGATATAGGATGGCATGCTGGTATGAAGGATACGAGACGGATCACCGTGCCTGAATATCTTCAGATGTGCGCTAACAAAACGGGTGTGTTGCCGAGACTTGCGTGTAAATGGGCAGGTATAGCATCGGGTCTCTCCGAAGAAGATGTGGAAAAGTTGGGTAGGATGGGTGAAACGATAGGCGTGGCCTTCCAGATCCAGGATGATATAATGAACCTTACCCAGGCGGAAGGGTTGGGTAAAGAGTTCGGTGACGATATCACTGAAGGTAAGAGGACGTTGATGGTGATAAAGGTTATGGAGGATGGGTCGGAGGAAGATAAGAACACGTTGATAGATATACTGAACAAACATACAACCGATATAGAAGAGAAGAGAAAGGTTGTTGAGATATTCAATAAGTATAACGCCTTTGATTATGCTAAACAGGTTGCCCGAAGGATCGTTACAGAGGCATGGGAAGAGGCCGAACAGGTGTTGCCCGATAACGAGTACAAGGAGATGTTGCACAGTTTGGCCCTGTTCTGCGTTGAACGTGATAGATGATGAGAGAGGAGATACCATGCCGATCACGATGAGTAGGGAGGATGAAAAAAAGAAAAAACAGTTGAATGAGAAAGAGGCGGTGCTGTTCCGAAAGATGGGCGGAGAGTTTGAACGGTTCCTGTTCTCCGAAAACATCGATAAAAACGAGTTCCCGATAGAGTATGAGTTGTCCACGTTGTTAAAAAGGATGATGGGTGATCAACTCGATCAGGTTTCGGTTGGAAGGCTCACCGAGTATATAGGTGACGAGGGGGTTAAAGAGTTGATGAATGCCGAGACATCTATAGAAGCGTTGTACATAATAAAGAGAAGGTTGGCGGACCGTGTTTTTGATAAGGGTGGGTAGAATGTTTGATTCCATCGATGAGATCGAGGAGATCGTGAAAAGTGAAGAGTTCAAATACGTGAAAAAGAAGGTGTTACTGATGGATGCAAACATAAGAATGGCGCGGTCTGTCGATGAACTGCTTTCATTGAAAAAAGAGATGGACGAGTTTTTCGAAAAACTTAAGTCAGACCCTAAACTGTACATGGTGTTCGCGTTCAACAGATACTTGCTATACAAAGAGCTTCAGTCAAGGTTGGGTAACGATTACCGATAAGTCGAAGGTCCGGTGAACGCGTGTATGAATAACAAGGTTTTCCTGTTCTTTGTAGGCGTGCTTGTAGGTGCCTTTGTAACATCTGTCATCTGTATTTCCTTGGGCATATCCGCTGTTTGGACGGGTTCGGACATCCACGGTTATCCTGTGAACGGCAGTTGTGCGTACTACCCGGTTATCACACCTGCAGATGCGGAGTATATCGTCGGTCTCATAGATAACGCTACGGAGTACGTGTACGTGGAATGTTATCTGATGACTAACGAAGATATAATGAACGCGTTACTCCGCGCCCACAGGCGCGGAGTAACCGTTCGCATACTCCTGGACAAAACAGTTGACCTGAACAAGGATGCCTTTATCACCTTTGCCGAGAACGGTGTCGATGTGAAATGGGCTCCGGAGGTTTATCCGAGGACCCATGCAAAGATGATAATCATAGATGGTAGGATACTTTTCATAGGAAGTTCTAATTTTACTTATCACGGGTTCAGTAAAAACAGGGAAGCAAACATCGTTCTCGTCGGTTGCGATATAGAGAGTTATAAATCGATGTTCGAGAAGGATTGGAAACTCGCAGGATGAAGTATTTTTAAAAGTATTTGCAGTGCCAATGCAAATTATTTTTAAATACATTTGCAATCATACTGCAAACTATTTAAAAAGTTTTGGTAGATAAAAGATTATGGAAGAGTACAATCCGTGGTGGTTGGGTGAACGGGATTATGTATACGAAGAGTTCTTAAAACAACCGATCAGATGGATCCCGCCTTTTCTGGACGAGATACGGACGGATAGGTTCGGTCTGTACTTCCTCGTAGGACCTAGACAGATAGGCAAGACCACGGCCCTCAAGATCTTCATACATGACCTACTTAAAAAGGGAACCAGGCCGGAGTCGATCTTTTACTATTCATGCGACCGTCTGACAACCCACGATGAACTGTACGACTTACTTATGCAGTATCTGGATTGGAGGGCTGTCAAAGGGGTTGAAAAGAGTGTAATAATACTTGATGAAATAACCTTTGTTAAGGAATGGTACAGAAGTGTTAAATCCGTCATCGATTTGGGCAAGGTTAAAAACGATACCATTATAATAACCGGTTCGACTTCCTTTGAGGTACTGAAAGAGAAGGAAAGGTTCCCGGGTAGAAGGGGTGCGGGTAAGGACCTGCTCTATCTTCCACTTCAGTTTTCAGATTATGTAAAACTGTTCTTCAAAGGAATGAGAGTAAAGGAGTTCCAGGTTGAAGATGATTCTTATCTGGAGAACCTACCGTTTAAGGAACGGTTAGACCGATTGTTCGTTAGATACCTGACTACTGGAGGAATACTTAAAGTCATAAATGAGTATTATCGTACCGGTAGGGTTTCTCAAGAAACCGTGAGAACGTATACGGACTGGATGATCGGTGACCTGATACGGATGGGTATGAACGAGACCTATCTTAAAGAGGTGATCAGATATGTGATAGAAGCCAAGGGAACACCGATAAGTTGGTTATCCATAGCGAAGAATACATCGATAAGAAGCCCTCACACAGTTCACTCCTACATCAGGTTCTTGAACCAACTCTATCTGGTTGACGTGTATGAGTATATCGGACTGGACGGTAAGGTGGTTCATAGAAAGAACAAGAAGATACATCCCACCGATCCCTTCTTTTACAGAGTATTATCCGAATATTCATCTTCTGAAATGGATACACCGGCAAAGGTGGAAGGTACTGTGGCTGCCCATTTTTCACGGAAGTATCCGACGTACTACTGGAGAGGCAAGAGCGAACTGGATATCGTGATAAAATCAGAGAACGGTCTGTACGGTTATGAAGTAAAATGGGGACCGAAGGACTGGAAGAAACCGAGAGGGGTCAAGAGTTATCCGTTGGACAGGGAAACCCTTCCTTTATTCTTGGGCAGTTACAGGTTCTGATTTAAAAAAGACTAGAGGATGGAGTGTTGCAAAATGATCTGAAGAACTATCGTTATGATCAGGAAGAATACTGTGAATAAGATTACGAACAGAACTTTTCTGCGGTCCAGTACTACGATCCCTTGAGATTTAAGTCGGTGCTTAAGTTTTCGGTCGATCTTTTCGGTTTTAAGAAAGAGTGCTGCAATCGTAAATCCGATCAGAGTTAAGAAGTTCCATAACCCGAACAACGCAAACCGTTTCTTGGACGGTTGGTCACTCATGAAAGCGATCATCCCAGCGAACATGCTTGCCGAACATGAGCTTAATATGAAAAGTGTTATGCCCCATAACCATGTATATCTGTTTATAAAATCGGCTAAAACTATCTGGGTCGGGGCGGAATCCTTTATCCAGAGGTCATCTCTCAGATGTTTTGATGATACGTCTATCTTGATCTTCGTATATCTCAAGTCTCTGACCGTTGTCTTACCGTTGAAGAAGGATGATAAATCGTCCGGCACGGTATAGTAGCCCTGGTAAAAATAGGTTGTCTGGGTTCTGCGTTCTATCTCCGGATAAAGTTCGGGTGAAACGTAACCTATCACATAAATCAAAATGGGTATTCTTCTGCTTCCGTAAACGCTCGTCAGTTTCAGCGGGAAGTATATCTTATCTGTCGGGAACCTGATGAAAACACCGATGCCTTCGAGTGTCTCGTAGTCCTCTCCGGTTGCTGATTCGTGTTCGAATTCTTCGGGATTCGAAATCCATGACACCACAAACGAGTATTCTTTACCGTCGTAGTATTCTAATGCAGATTTTAAATCAGGCGGTAAATCCAAATCCTTGCTTGCTAAATAATTGTAGAATGCGTTTTTGTCTTCAGCCGTGACCAGTTCGGTTGTCAGACCCATCTTCTCTATGTGTTCGTGGATCGTAACTCCTTTACCAACACCTTCTTCACCTTCTTGCAGGGCAGTTCTTCCACCCATATGTCCAAACAATGCTATCTCGAACGGTAACCAATAAATCTGAGATAGTCTCATCATGGAGAAGGTTTCGTCGATCGACATGTAAGCTCTGCTTTTAACATCGTATCCGTGAAACCTTGGAAATCCTTTGATCACGTCAATTTCTGTTTCCTCGGGTTTTGCAGGGACGGGAAAAATCCAAACCGCTTTTTCACCGTGCAAATCATCGATGTCTACGTACAAAAGCATGTTTTCGAACCCGTTTTCGTAATTGATTGCAGAGAATTGTTGGTTCATACCGTGAAGTTCCCATCCTAACATGTCCGGGTCATAGACGACTACGCCTCCGTCGGCAGAAAGGGACCGGGCAAACACTGATAGAATGAATAACACCAAAACCAAACATATTCCGGGTTTTGCGTGTCTTGCCATGATAGTATCGGACGGATTATTTTTATAATTCTTTCGTATACTCGTCCGATGAAGAACATCTCTGTAAAGTTTACAGAATTTCCCACTGTTTTCGGAAGTAGGTAACAGATAGGAGAATGAGAAGATTGGGTCTGTAGATAGTTCGGTATAAAATTTAATTTTCAACATCGAGTCCGATTTATTCGCGATCGCAATGCCTCTGGAAGATATGATAACTTTTATAAATCTACTCAAATAAATTCTTGACAAAGGTGTAATACCTATCGAGGTAATGTCTATCAAGATGTAGAGGTGCAGAATTATGGATATGCGGCGTTTGGAGAAGGTTGTTGCTGTGGTTATGTTGGCTGTTGTGGTATGTATCGTTGTCGGGTTGTACACGCTCGGACGCGCGGGCGCACGCCCGCGCGCCGTACTGACACTGTCGGCCGTGATAC
>JAGGXE010000043.1 GCA_021163225.1 Candidatus Micrarchaeota archaeon
AGATAGGTAACACGGGACTGATCATCTCACTACTTATATCGTTGACCATGCTTGTTAGACCCAGATAGATAACGTTCCTGCCGAACCGATTTCTTCCGGACACCTTTCCCTTTGACATAGAAGATAAAAAAAGCAGGAAACGTTATAAGGATTACGTGCGTTTTTTCATGTCGAAAATGAACCTCTTCAAATTGTTCTTTTCAAAGAACAAAAATGGGTAATTTTGTTCTTTACAGAAAACATTTCGGAGGTGATAAAAGGATGAAACGCGGTCCCTCATCAACGGATACATGTAGAACGAACACCTTACTGTTCATCATGGACGGTCTCGGCGGACGACCTCCTAAAACCGGTCTTATGATGAGCAATCATCCGAACCTTGACAGGATCGCCGAGTCGGGAACCTGCGGACTGATGGTCGTTCACGGAAGAGGTATCAAACCGGAAAGCGAAGACGCACACCTCAGAATTTTCGGATACAACCCAAAGGTCTATTTGAAAGGTAGGGGACCTCTTGAAGCGTTGGGATTGGGGGTTCGTCTACGGGAAAACGATATCGCGTTCAGGGCGAATCTTGCCACTGTTAAAGACGTCGGAGGTGGTACGGTCGAACTGGTGGACAGACGGGCAGGACGGATCCCTACCATCACGGCTAAGAGATTAACCGAGAAGATAAGATCAGTACGTATAGACGGTGTAAGGTTCCTCTACTATCAAGGTGTGGAACACAGAGGCGTGGTCGTAATAAGACCGGATAGAGGGGTCGAACTTTCGCCCAAAGTCTACGGTAACGACCCTGTTCATTCCGGCAGACTGCGCGCGCGACCGGTTAACCGGTCGCGCGCCGCAAAGAGAACTGCAGAACTGATCAACGAGTACGTTGCTGAAGTTCATAAGATCCTGAATTCTGCATCGATCAACAAAAACAGAGTTAAGAGAGGTCTGTTACCCGCGAATTATATACTGTTACGGGGTGCCGGCGAATACACTAAGATACCGAGTATGAAGGAACGGTTCGGTATGCGGTGCGCCTGCGTAGCAGGCGCACCACTGTACAAAGGTGTCGCAAGGTACGTTGGCATGAAAACCTTTGAAGTAAGAGGTGCGACTGGCGATAAAAAGACAAACATAAGAAACAAGGTTCGTACAGCGGTACGTTTGCTCAATGAAAAAGACGGTCGTGGAAGATGGAGGTACGATTTAGTCTTCCTTCATATAAAGGCAACCGATTCATTCGCTCATGATAAGGACTGTGAGGGTAAGGCGCGGTTTATAGAAAAGATAGACAGGTATCTGGCGACCATCGTGAAAGAGGCGCGAACGCACAACATAATCATCACTGGCGACCATGCTACACCCTGCATCGTTGGCGACCACACGGACGACCCAGTACCTATCATGGTATCCGGACCATCTGTGGAACCGGATGAAGTTGAACGGTTCGATGAAGAGGAATGTAAAAAAGGAAGATTAGGAACGGTCTTCGGTAGAGACATAATCCGTTTGATAAAAAGAATGAACAGCGGCACGATAAAAATAAATGATCAGAAGGGTTAATCAGATGTATCATCGAAGACCGTTGAACGTATAGGCGACACCGACTTTGTCTTTTTTTCATCTTGCTTCTTCGACAGTTATCCGGCCGTGTGCGATATGATAATCGCTCGGTACGGTTGATTCGCCGTAAAGAACAGTCAAATCTGCCGTGTACTTGACAAACCTATCTTTCAACACATGAGCGTGAGGGTTATAACCCAAACATCTGACCTGCACCGTGAACGACCGTTTAGGCATAACCATCTTTGCGATTTCCACGCGTCCGCCGGGCCCGGTGGTACTACTACATGTAACATATCTGATACCTTTGGCGAATTCGCCTTCATTGGTAATGGTTATCGTCGCCTCGCCGGTTGTGAGGTTGAACGAATCGACCCTGCATGAAAACGGCTTATCGATACTGCACGACGCCATCACGGACGGTGTGTATATCCCGCCGTACATAACCTGATAAGACCATTCATAGAACACAGGAGCATACCTGATGATGAGGAACGTAACAACGAACACCAGAAGAATGGACAACGCTATCTTCCACATCGTCAACCACTTACATCATTTTCTGACAAACAAAAGAAAAAACTTTTCCATAAAAACAAAGACAAAAATAAAAAAGAAAGAAAAACCGTTTAGGACTTTTCAACGTTTGCTATGACCGTAGCCACTGCAGTCCTATCCTGGTGGTATCCGAGCGCTGCATCACTCTTATAGTTGTACTTTATCCAGAGCTGACCTCTGAACTGCGAACCCGGTGCCATGTTTGACAAAGGATTACCTGACGCGTCATAGCATTGTAACCCACCACTCACAGGAGTAGTTGTTAAGTTACCGAAGGAGAACAACTGCCTTGGCGGTACAAGTTTATTCACATCGTCCCAATGTGGTGGGGAAGCCACCTGTCCCTCAACGCATGCTATTCCCGTAATGTTGATCGGCTCGTCCTGAGCATGCTGGAACGCACCGTACAGTACACCGTTCTCATCCATCACCGGCACAGCAGGTTCGTTGCACACAAACCCTGCCTCTTCGAACGTACAGCTGGGCGTGCCTCTCAGATAACCTCCCAGTATAATCAGAAGGATGGCAAGCACTATGATGATCACTAGCAACGCCCAACCATAGGTCATCAGATACTCCATAGCCGCTTGACCTTTCTTCGTACCAAACATTTCAAATCACCTCTCGATAGTTGTTTCATCTATCAACAGTTAATTTTAAAAACCTTTAAGAGAGCATCTTCAGGACCGTTGACAACGCCGACTCTGTGAGTATGAAGACCACTACCGCCACTACCAACAGCAATGGGAACAGTTTCAACCCTTCTTTCTTTGAACCGTACCTTATAATACCTATGATCATGGAAGACATGAACACTGTGAACACCAACGTTATTACTGAGAACAACATGAAATCATCGGAATGTATCGGAAGTTTACCTATCTTCACGAACCCGAACCGTGAGGCTGCGCCGTATTTTTGAAGCGTAGATGTTGAGAGGTTAGGAACCTGTGATATGACCGTTTCCAACCTGATCAGCAGTTGATGCGCTACCGAGAACAGGAACGGTGTGGCAAACGCAGCGGCGAACATGATGAATATCACGTACATCAGCAACGATGCCGAGATCTCCTTTTTCATCATCTGCATATCACGTGCATCCTCTGCCACGCGTTCCAGTATATCGGCGAGTTTACCGCCGGACGCGATTCCCTGTTTGATCAATGCTATCGCACGTTTCAGGATCCGTGAATCGAACCGTCTTCCCAACCTGTCCAATGCTTTATCAAAGGGTTCGCCTGCAAAGGACCTTTTCGCAACCATCTCGACTTCCGATGACAAAAGGCCGAACTCAGGTTTAGCTGCGTACCACAGCGCCTGGTCAACGGTCATACCTGCCCTTACGTTCGCGGATGCGAGGAGCAGGAAATCCGGTAACACCGCCTCGATGGCTTTACGTCGTGCATCGATCCTCAACAGTATAACAACATAGATCAGGAAAGCGACCGTCACAGCGCTGACAATAAAGGATAGTATATAGGTAAACCCTACCTCTAATGTAAGGTACACAGGTGACGCTGTTCCGGTATAGTACACTTCTGGAGATATTTTACTCAGTATAAGGACTATGTAGTTCATGATAAAATTGCTGGATAATGCTACCAGAGCGATAACTACGGAAAGGATCACTGTAACGACCACGCTCATACCGAGGAACGTTTCCGCATCTATGTTGATACCTGCCGAATCCAGTGCTGCACCCAACCGTCTGACGATCTTCCTACCGAACAGACGTCCCAGAGATTCATAACCGACCATAACACACACCTTCTACAACACAACCTTAGGTCTGGAACTTTCCATTGCAGACATGAACGAAAACTGTACGCCCACCAACGTTACGAATACGACCGGTAACAGTACGCCCGCCAGACTTTCACCGACACCACCGGCCATCGAGAGAACTATCGTGAAGAAAACAACACCGAGCGAAGGGAACACTATACCGAAAAGCATGAAGAACATACTGAACGGATTGAGTTTCTGACCGTATTCTTTCATCTGGATGAGTTGTTCTTGAGCAACCTGATCCAGGATAGCGTCTAAGGCATCGGCCACATCGGACCCGGACACGAGTGCATTAACCATCTGGAGAACTACCCTTCTGAAGGCCTTGGACGGATTGTTGTTAGCCACCTCTCTCATGGCCTGTGTCATAGGTTCTCCCAAGGATACCTTTTCAACGATCTTTCTGAACTCTTCACTAACCTGACCGTAATCCTGGGTAACACCGACCAACGCATCGAACAACGGCACTCCTGATTTAAGTGCGATCACGATATGGCGACCGGCAAACACGATATCCTTATCTATATCCCTGGCACGCTTCTTAGCGCGAACATCAGGATAGGCCAACCACATTCCGAAGAACAAGAAAAAGACAACTGGGGTAGTTAGAAAGGTGAGCAGGTATTTAGGTTTAAACATCATATGGTTGAATGCGAGAACGAAGAAGAAGACAAGCACACCGAAAAGAACCGACGAAAGTAAAGATAACATGAATGCGCTTATCATGTACTCATGGGGCTCTTTACGGATATCTGCAAGAAGGAGTTTATGCTCCAGTGTCGGGAACTTTGAAGCCAACCAGTACCCGAACTTCTCGAGAGCGCCCGGCGCTCTGACAAGTACCTTCTTACGCATGGGTTTAGCAACCAACGGTTGCGGTGCTTTTTCTTCCTTCTTAATCTTCACCATCATTCATCACCTTTCCAAAGGTGCAGGGTCACCAGTTATGTAACGTTCAACGGTCTTTTTATCAAGACCGCTTTTCCTAGCAATATAAGAACGAACCTCTTTTCTAAACTCATGCAACGCTACCACACCCGATTTGAGTTTTGCGTACATGTCTGGCAGGTTATCTCTGGCATATGCGATCAGTTGAAGGTCGTTAAGTTTGTTTATATCCTCCAACACCTGAATGCGTTTGGAATCCAGCGTCCTCCTCTTTTCCGCGATACGTTTCTTCGCCTCGGCAACCGCCTTCAGAACGTTTTGTTCTTCACCCTTCTCCCCCTTCTCTTTTCTTATCAGGATCTCTCTCTTGAACGGATGCTCGATCTCGGGTTTCTGCTGCGGCATACCCATGAGGATCGAATCGTAGTGGATGGTCGCCTCGGCCTTCTGTATCCTTTGGATCTCACGGAGTGCATCTTTATAGGTATAACCGTAAAAATGCAACTTCAGGGGTGACCTGGCGATGTCGACGGAACTGTTCAGCAGTTTTGTACGCTGCCTTTTTGTAACTGGTTTATTCTCGTAATAGAGGGAACGTATCTCGTTTACAGCCTCTTCGAACGTCGGCAACCAATCCTTATTGGAAATTCCAATCCCCTCCTCTCTTCGCAACCTCAACAACCTCGCTAGGTGACGCATAGTACCGGGCAACGATGTGACCGACCTCATCCACCTTGAAATACTTCTTCTTTGTCATCCAATCTATGATCATTGCCTTCTCCTTGACACTGTCCTCGATCTCCTTCATCGTCAGACCGGCATACAGGTTAAGCGTGTTGGCTATGGAAATCGATTTGGTCAGTTCGTTGATTTTATCTGTCCGGATGTCCCATCTGTACAACACATTCAGGTCACCGCCTTTCAGGATCTCCGCAAACTCCAAAGTCCTACGGATACCTAGTTTTCTGTGTCTGAACTGTACGATGATACCGGACAACGCATCTAACATGGCCGGAGGTACGTTTATCGGCGGGTTTGTAAGACGGGATATCGTTTCTTCGGCATTATCCGCGTGGATCGTAGCGTACACAGAGTGACCTGTATGCATGGCTTCGAACATAACTTCTGCTTCCTTCTGTCTTCGCACTTCACCGACGATGATCCTGTCGGGTCTCATACGGAGCGAATTGACCATCAGGTCGAGCATCGTTACCTCGCCTTTACCCTCAGGGTTAGGTTCGCGCGTGACCATCGGTACCCAGTGCAAGAACGAAGGTAACGTCAGTTCCCGCGTATCCTCTATAGAGATGACGCGATGGTTGGGAGGTATGAAACCGGCGATAGCGTTCAACAGAGACGTTTTACCGGATGCGGTACCACCGGACACGATGAGAGATAATTCGTGTTCTATGGCCAACCAGATGAACGCCGCAACTTCCGATGAGATACAGTGCAGGTCAACGAGCAATGGTATGGTCCACGGATTTCTCGAGAACTTACGGATGGTTATGGTGTTACCGAAAGACGATATCGGACTCAGTGTCGCGTTAACCCTGTCACCTGTCGGTAGATGCGCATCCATCAACGGGTTCAGAACATTGATCTGTCTCCCTACTTTCCGACCTATCATCGCAGCATAATCGTAGATCGCCTCCTCACTCCTTATCCATATGTTTGTCTTACACCATCCGTATTTCTTGTGATATACCCAAACGGGCTCTTTTGAAGAGTTGATCACTATCTCTTCCAAAAGGTCGTCATGCATCGGCGCCTCCAGTTCACCCAGACCCAGAGTGTTCTGGATCAGGTAGGACGCCAACACCTCCTTGGTTTCGGGTGCAACGTTAGGGAAATGTTTATCCAGAAGGACCATAGCGCGTTCCAAAAACTTGCGTTTCACTTCATCCGCTTTCTTCGGATCTATCAGTTCCGTGACATCCAATTTAACGTTTGTAACGAGTTCGCCTTTCAATGTATTGAGTATGATCTTCGTACCTTCTGCCAAACCGGGGATAGACACATTGTAATGAGGTACATAATCACCGACATCAACGATCTTAACGCTCACGGGTATCTTCTCGCTCTTGAAGAAGTACGAATCTATCAGTTTACCCTGTCTCTTGGGGGCAGGTTCCGCCTTCTTGGTTAAACCCACCTTCGGTTTAGATGACTCCTCAGATTTTTCAACATTCTTCTCAGTCTTTTTCGGCATAGCACCACCGTTCACAAGTTATCACAACCGATAATATTCAAAACGCAACCTTTTTAAAACATAATCTCAGTTCTACTGAACATCCCGTTTTCGTCATTCCTCATCTTTCCACATACTCTCGACAAGTTCTTCGAGTTTTTTCCTCTTTTCATCGAGTTCTTTTTCCGCAGGTTCCACCTTACGGAACTCCTTCTCAATCTCCTCAAGTTCCTTAGCCGCTTCCTCCTCTTTACCTTTCAACACCTTCACCATCCTAAGTTTTTTGGACAACAGTTTAAGGTTGTCCAATACCTGGTCTCTGATCTTCTTAGACTCCTGGATAGTTTTAAGTATATCATCGATCTCGGCTCGTCTCGATAACACGCTTTTGTACTTCTGCACAGCAAGGTACAGTTTCGAAGCTTCACGGTCTATCGATTCTTTCTGTTTGTTTATCTCCTCCATCAGTTCCTTCTGTTTCTCGTCCAACACGTTCAACATCGCATCCAGTTCGGTCATCACATCCTTGTTCCTGTTACTGTAGAATATAGCCGTTTCTTTAAGACGTTCGTACTCGTCCCTGTACCTCTTCAGGTTTGCCAGTTTTAGGTCTAACTCTTCCTTTGACGATTCATAGGTTCTGATAAGGTCCTCTTTGGCTTTAACGATCTTATCTTCCAGATCAGTTATCTGTTGATAAGCAGATTCGACCTTTTTACGGTAGGTTGCGGACCTGTTTATGTCGTTGAGTATGGACCTCAATTCCTTAACCTGTTCGTTCAACTCCTTCTCTTTAGAAATCAACGAATCGTACATCCGTTTACCTTCTTCGCTCTCCAACTGTTCATAGGCAAGGGCAAGGTCACCGAGCATTCTACTCTGCTCCTCTATCTTATCCTCGATATCGTCGAGTTGCGCACGTATCTCAGGGACGGTGCCCTTCAACGTCTTCAACCGTTTCTCAAGGTTGGATATTGCCTGCTTAGGTGACCTGCCCAGTTTCTTGATCACTCTGTTGAATGCACTTTGCTTCTTTTTTATCTCGCCGACCTCTTTCCGAATCTCATCCGTCAACTGTTTGACAGACTCGATCTCCTTCTTATAAACGTCCATCTTCGTCCCTATGGACAACACTTTCTCGTACTTCTTCTTCTGTTTATTCAGTTCCCTCTCGAGTCTGTCGAGACGTTCCGTTGTTTCCTTCATCTTCTTATCCAGGTCCGTTTCGATGGCGCGGAGTTGTTTCAAACTCTCCAGTTTCATCTTTGGAGACGTGATCTCCTTTTTCAAAGAATCCCATCGTTTCTGAAACTCCGACAACCCTTCCTTAAGTTCTGTCAACGTCTTCTTAAGAGCAGATATCTTGTTCGATTCTTCAGCGTACCATTCATCTGCCTGTTTCTTTATCTCATCGATCTTCGCAATCCGTTTGCTCAATTCTGTTATCTTAGGGTCGAACATCGATAACAGTTTCTTGTATTCGGATTCGATCAACTCCAGTTCCGAACCCTTGGCCTCTATCCTTGCGATCGCTTCATCGAGCATCTTCTGTATCCGTTCCTTCTGTTCTTCGATGTTTCCCAAACGTTTGACAAACTCTTCGCCTGGTCCGCCAACCCAAACAAGATAAATCTTAGTGAACTGGTATTCGATCCTGATGATTCCCTGGTCCTCGAGGATATGGGCCCATTCCTCAACAACCTTGAAAGGAAGATTGAGTTCAACAGCGGCCTGTTCGAGTTCGATCTTCTTCTTTCTGTAAACGAGTTTGATAAGCGCGTCAACACCCGTACTGATCAGTAGTTTATCCAGTTCCATGTTTGCTAATCATCATTAGAAAGATTATAAACTTTACTGTTGAATGAAAAATGTTTCTTTCAGGGTGAACGGGCTATGGAAATCGAACACGGTGCACGATTGATAAAAAAAGAAAGGGGACCTCTGGACAGGTTCAAGAATCAGAACCTTGTGTTCAACAAGTTCGGTATGGCCGGGATTCGTGTATACAACGCGATCAGCGGCGAGAAGACGGTGGGTGATGTGCTCCGTGAAACGGGTGTAGATGAATCACGACTTCTCGAGATCTTAGAGTTCATGGAACAGAACGGGATAATAGACATCGTGCCTGTCCAAGAAGGGATGCCCACAATAGAGGAACACAAAGTAGAACGGGTCGTGGAAGAGAAACCTGCCGAAGAAAAACCTCGGGTCGCTACTGAACCCGAACCGACCGAAACAGAGATCGAAGAGATAAACCTTATGCCGGAAACTCAGAAACCGGCAGAAGAGGTAAAACCTGTCGAAAGAGAAACTGAGGAAGAGAAGAGCGTCGCCACTCCACCACAAGCACCACCAGAACTGCCCAAACCACCAAAACCGCCTTCGGTACCGCAACCGCCACAGGTGCCACCACGAACGACCGGTGAAACGAAGAAAGAGGTCGCGCCTGAGGAAACCGAGAAAACCGAAGAGGAAAAGGTTGAGAAAGTACTGACACAACCTCTGACCCCTATCGAAAAGATGATTAAAGAGAAGTTCGGTGATGTAGGTGTCAAGGTTTACAACCTGATAGACGGCGAACGCACAGCCGAAGAGATACTTAAGGAAACCGGGATCAGCGAGGTCAAACTGATCGAAATACTGGAGTTCCTCGATACACAGGGGATCATCAAACTCGAAAAACCTGAAGAAAAACCGATAACGGAGATGGAACCTATTACAGAGGTGTCAACGGAAATCAAGGAAGAACCTGCAGGTGAAGGAGTCGTACCTGTAGACGTGCCCGTCAAACAAAAACTCGGTTTCTTTAAAGAAACCGCTCTCAAGTTCGACCTCATGAAACGGTTCGGACCGTTGGGTGCTAAGGTTTACAACCTGATAGATGGTAAACGGAACATCGTAGACCTGGCCATAGATGCGCACACCTCGCTTTTCAAACTTGATGACATACTGGAATATCTGGGAAAAAAGGGTGCGGTGATATTCAAAACGATGTCGCGTGAAGAGATAAAGGAGAAGTACGGTGAAGAAGGGCTCACCATCTTCAAGAAGTACGGACGTGACGGTCTGCTTGTTTACGAACTCATAGGTAGGGTTTCGTCGCTCAAAGCACTGCAGAAACGGTCTCAACTGGAACCGGAACGACTGGTTGACATATTCGTTTTCATACACGACATACTTAACATACAGTTACCTATATCTAAAGAGGCGATGTACAAACAGTTGGGAGTAAAACGATAGGTCAGACCTTTATCTTTAATAGACGCCGCGCCTTTACCCATGCCATACGTTCTAGAGCGATCTCTTCTTCCGAGTATAACCCTTCCGAACCTTTATCAGTGTTGGGAAAAGTAGGGTTGAGAACTGTAGCACCAAGCCGTTCAATGATATCATTGACGGGATGATCGCTGACAAGAATAAAATCCTTCGGATTCTTTATCCCAGCAACTTCGATGGCTTTGCTAACATGGGGTTGACCTGTCAACCAGAGCAGGAACTCGTTGTTCAAAGACCTGGCACGGGCAAACCCGTGCATCATACTTTCGGATGCATGATGATATGCCGCCTCGATAACGCGTCTGGAAACAGCCGCGCGGGTGTCTATCGCCTGTAACAGAACATCGTCTCTCCGACATTCTTTTATAATGCGGATGACCTGTTCGATGTCAAGGTCTGTTTTGACCCTTACCGCACGAACCATAAGGTTTTAAAAGGAAGTAACCATTAATAAAACTTTGCTGTTTATCGGAAAGTTTTAAATCCTATCGAGAAGATTTTAAACCCGGCCGTAAATCCATATCATGCCGGGCGGTCTGATGGATGCTGTCAAGAAGCTCTATTCGATGATGAACCCGTGTGTGCTGTGTCCGAGAAGATGCAAGGTTAACAGGTTTGAGAGGACCGGGTACTGCAGTGTTAACGGCAAACCGATAGTTTCATCGTATTTTCCTCATCACGGTGAGGAAGCAGTACTGAGAGGAGTTAAGGGTTCCGGCACCGTATTTTTCACAGGTTGCAACCTGAAATGTGTGTTCTGTCAGAATTACGATATCTCGCATCTCCTCCACGGACACGAAACCACTGTTGAGATGCTGGCCAGCATGATGGTCGAATTGATGAACATGGGTTGCCACAACCTTAACCTTGTCACACCAACCCATCAGATCCCTTTCATAATCGACGCCATTGAAACGGTGAAATCGCAGGGTCACGACCTTGTTCCGATTGTGTACAACACTGGAGGTTACGACTCGTTAGAGGTGTTACGAACCATAGAGGGGTACATCGACGTCTATCTACCAGATATCAAATTCTTTGACAGGAAAGCCTGTCAGAGGTACATGAACGCACCGGATTACCCGGATGTGGTGAAAGAGTGTGTGGTGGAGATGTACGACCAAGTCGGTGCTCTCAGGACGGATGGGCAAGGAATCGCCAGAAAGGGGGTAATAATAAGACACCTCGTTATGCCCGGATACGTGGATGATTCTAAACGTATAATGGACTGGATAGCTGAGACCGTTTCGAAAGCCTCTGTCAACATCATGGCTCAGTACAGGCCGTGTTACAGGGCTCGTGAGTTCCCTGAGATAAACAGGATGATAACTTTTGACGAGTACATGGAGGTGGTAGATTACGCGGAAAGTATAGGTATCCGCCTGCTCAGAGAATGAACGAACCATTCCGCGCTTAATAATACATTTTGAAGGATGCGTTTAATCTTTCCCGGCCTCGGGGACGTGAAGTCCGTCTGTCGGTTACAGAAGTAATTTTTCTCTCCCCGGTTCTCAGATATGCTCTTCTTCAAAGAGGGCCGGATGTAACCAAAAACAACCGTTATAAACGTAAGTTTTAAAATACGAACAGTATATATAACTCAAACGGGGTGTGTATCTATGGAACAGTATCACGGTCCATCTAAAACCAAAAGAAGCGGAAGCGGGGGTAAACGAAAGAAACATAGCGATAAACGGTTAAGGTTCGTGGGCAGACCGTTCACAGCCACACGTATCGTTAATCTGGAGAAGAACGAGAAGGAGGAACGTAAGATTGTCCGTACAAAAGGGGGTAACAAGAAGGTTAAAGTGAGGAAGGTTCTCTACGTTAACGTTGCCACTAAGGAAGGTGTTAAACGCGTCAAAGCAGAAACCGTTGTCAAATCACCGGAACACAGACACCATGCTAGAATGAACATAGTTACAAAAGGTTCTATTGTCAAAACCGAGATAGGCAATGTGCGGATAACCAGCAGGCCCGGTCAAGACGGTGTGGTCAACGGCGTTCTGGTCGAATAATCTTTTGCTTTTTAACTTCTTTGTTGGCTTTTCAGGAATGCGTAGAGGTTGGCATCCGTTTTGATCCCGCGGAGATTAAAATGTGTTCTGGTTGCTTTGTACCCGGACTCTTTTAACAGGTTGATCGTGTCGGAAAGACGCGGCGACGATGTACCGAGCTTTTTAGCAACCTTATGGATATCGTAGTAGAGGATGGGTCCGTCGGATTCATCGCGCATCAACTCAAGGATCTTACTGATCACCTTAAAATTCTTGTACCTCCGTTCATCGTTGAGTCTGACCATCATCCGTATGAACGTTGCGTCATGAATACTACCTATCCACATCGGTCCCGCAACCTGAACGGGTCGGTGTGACAGGTCAGGATACTCGGACACCACAAAACCCATGTCCCGGGGACGATAACTTACAAACCCTATCTGTTTGATGTTGTTGTAAGCGTGACGGGCACCCCTCTCAAGTATCACGAACAGTTTGAAATAATGTCTGTGCGAGAACGTCAGTAAAGGTTTAACACCGAAATCGTATTCGGAAGCCGCCCAAGCAATGTTTGCCAACAGTATCCTGGCACCTATCTCGTGACAGGCGAACTCGTTCAACGGTCTGGCATGGTACAGTTTCATGCATGCTTTGTAATGGGCACCGCACAACACCGCTGTGTCGGTTGCCGTAACCGACAGAACCGCCCGTTTTATCCTGTTGTTAGAAGAAAATGATGATACGGCAGGCCTGATGAAAGGTTGAGGTGTACCGAACGGGTCGAGTTCGATGAACGTGTAACTTCTCTCGGCAAGATGACGGATGATGTTGTCGCAGACAGCGGTCACGCGTTCGGTCAACCCGTTTCTCTCAATGTTGGATTTCATGACCGGCAACGCACGTCTGTTTGCATCGACAAGTGTAACGTGTTCAACGTTCGGGTTTTCCATAGCATACCTTAATCCGCGGATTCCTGAAGCGGACATCCCGTCGCAAACCGATAACGAAGAAAACCGTTCATCATAGAGGGACAATGCACCTACCGCTAGAGAAGAGATGTCCCTGTTTAGTTCCATGTGAGGATTGTAAAACAACGAACCCGTGTCAACAACAGTCCTATACTCTTTAACCTGCAATCCGTCCCACCCTCATCTTTTGCCTTTGATGATAAGCAATGCATCGAGTAAACCGTGGGCATAGGTGATACATCCGAAAGATGTGGGAAGGTCCTCCTTGCTCAAGAAGTATTTGGCATCCTCCCGATACCTTTTAGCAAGGTCTAAAACACGGGTCTCTCTATCGTCAAGGTCTAACGAATCGGCGATGTTGAACGTTCTGTTGAACTTATCGAGGTCTATCAGGATCCTTTCACGGAGGTCGCTCATGTTCTCCACCTACGGAAAACTGAAACTGAAGTTCACACCAGAATCATCCGGTTCGATGTCACCGGTTTCTTCAGAAGACACTTCGTGGGACCGTTTCTTATGCGGCTTCTGTTTTGCCTGTTTTTTGCCGAACGTGCGCGGAACGCGCACGTTCTTTATAACAACACCTTTCTTATCATCAAACTCAAACTCGAACAGTTTGTTCGGCACATGCACCCCGCGCATCTTAACGATCTCCATGAACCGTTTACGCACGTTGGATTCGGTAAGCTGATACGAGAGATGAATAAACCCGTCCGTAATCGATTCGACACCCGACTTAGTCCTCGGCACTTCGTACCACGGATAATCCGCATCTTCAGCAACAACCAATGAGGTAACATTCCATTCCCTAATCTTGTTGATCAAACGGAGCAGGGCACGTCTGCGCTCGAGCGGGTCGCTGTACAGCATGGTAAAGACCTCCACCGGTTCGATAACAACGCGTTCGATGTCCATCGTACGCACCATGTTCTTTATAGGGTCATCGTGAGAAGACAACATATCATTCACTTCGTCCAACGGGTACTCTATGAACAGAAGACGTTTATCGGATTCAAGGGTCTGAAGCGACACACCTTTCACCACACCGCGACTGAGAAGGGCACGTTTCCCCTCTTCCAAAGAGACGAACAGAACCACTTCATCGTTAGATACCGCTCCCTCTACCAGATACTGAAGCGCAAACGACGATTTACCGGACCCGACAGGTCCGCTGACCGTTGTCACACTGTTCCTGGGATAACCGCCACCCAAAAGATAATCGAGTTCCCTTATACCGGTTGACACGTATTCCAAATACATCACCCCTTAATCATGAGTTATTCTCACCGGTATCGCCAGGTTCCCGATGTTTTTCGAGGAGCCGTTTACCGATCTCCTCGCGTTTCTTGAGACGTCTGGCGAGTTCCCTCTTCTGTTCATCCGTCATACCTTTGGCAATGGCGATCTGCATCATCTCCAGAGCATATGAGGATATGTCTGTCAATATCTTATGAAACTGGGCAAGGTCCAACGTCACAGTAGTCGGTTTGATCACCTCAACACCTACCGGAACGTACTTAAGACATAACCTGACCAATGTCGGTACATCACGGGTCAAAGCGCGTACCTCCACCGAAGTTGAATACATGTTATCATCGAGTTCGATAGGTGATTCTATCTCACCGTATGCAAACACTACACCCGGCTCTTTAGTCAAACGTGAGACAAAGTCCACCATTATGTTCTTAATAGTGTCGGGAGACGAACCATGCATGTCAAAGTACAGGATGGCAAGAACGCCGCCGTTATCGATAGTCTCTTCGATGATCTCATCAGGTGTCTTTTCAGCCTTATCTTTCTTACCGAACATGTTACCCACCTTCAAAAAACATTCAGCAAAAACTACGTACCACTGGTTTATAAAACCTCCTGCACACCGAAGTATTTACGGAACTTCTCAGAAGTCCTGAGCTCCGAACTCCTGCCTTTCTTCTTCTGGACGATGAAACCTTTGCCTACCAACTCTTTCACATCTTTGTACACCTGAGTACCCAACCGTTTCACAAGTTCGGATTTCAGTATGCCTTCGTTCTTAGATATGTACGCTAACGTTTTCAACGCATGCGAACTGAGCTCTGTTTCTTTGGCAAACTCTTTCACATGGACCGCATACTCAGGTCTCAACGTCATCAGATAACCGTCGGGTTCCTCTATGATTTCAAAAGCGTTCCCGTTTCTCCGATACTCTTCGTTAATCTCTTTTATCAGGGTCTTTGTGTAACCCGGAGCCGCTACACCGATCAGTTTGTTCAACCGATCCACAGGTACAGGGTCGGATGACATGAACAACGCCGCTTCTATCAACCGTTTCTTATCAACCATTCCTATCACCACCGTCCCCATCCGTATCAGTTATTCCTTTCCACCTTCTTCCTCGACCTCTTCAACGTCTTCAACCCTTCTCCTTTCGTTCCTCTTCCGCTATCTTTTCCCCTTCTGTCATCCTTACCTTTGACAGGTTGTACGATGATCTCGCCGAACAACGTTTCCTGAAGTAATACCAACTCGCCCTTCTGATACATATAAAGTAAAGGCAAAAACACATAAACCTTTTCTTCGGGCGTATCCTTCTTAAGCAATGCACTGAACGTTGTCATACCCGTATCATCCAAAGTGTTATTGATCCGTTCCTTAACATCTTTGATCTGATCATCGATGCTGACCTCAGGCAGTTTGATGTTAACCTTGACTGGAACGACGGAGCGGCGCGCGCGCCGCAAGGCGCGCGCCCGCTCTTCTTCGAACGCCTCCTCCAAAGCCCTGAGCAGTTCACCCCAAGTCACTCGACGTTTAGGCGGTAACCGGGTCCTCAGCTCTAACACGTGTATATCTATCGGTTCATCATCGATATAGGTCTCTTCTACCACCTCCTGTACCTCCTCTTCAAACACCAAAGTATTGCTCTTCAATCTGAGAAGTATCGCCGCGGCAAGGATGATGTTTGCAGGGATATGGAGTTCCAAGGTCTGCATCTCTTTAATCTTGTTGATATAACTGGTGGTAATCTTACCGATATCTATGTCCCAAGGGTCTATGTTCTCCTTCAACATGATATCCATTAACATCTCACGCCAAGTCGGATATGTAACGATGCGTTCCAGATCCAACCCTTTCATCATTCAACATTTAAACGCTTCTGTATTTAAATCGTTTATCCCGGAA
>JAGGXE010000044.1 GCA_021163225.1 Candidatus Micrarchaeota archaeon
CACTTACTTGTTCTTGTGGATATATATCTAATCATACCTGTATTTCTTACGATTGTTGTTCAGATGTTGATTGTTCACCGACTGAGGCATGTATAGATCATGAATGCGTGCCACTTACTTGTTCTTGTGGATATATATCTAATCATACCTGTATTTCTTACGATTGTTGTTCAGATGTTGATTGTTCACCGGCCGAGGCATGTATAGATCATGAATGCGTAGCACGAAATGTACAGATTATAACAAATTATTCTGAAGATCAGTTAATCGTGACAGTAGCCTATGAAGATGGTGCACCTGCAGCGTTTTATCCGGTTGTCGTAAAGACTGAATCAGGTAAAACTATAACTACAACTACTGATGTTCATGGTCGTGTTGAAATAGAATTAATTGGTGAGATCCCTGTCAAGGTGTTCGCTCGTGATGTTCAGTTAAACATCTCTAAAACCGAACATGTTCTGTTGCGAGAAACGACTTGTGAGATGTTTGATTTGGATTATGGATCTTATTATGACATTTGCTGGTATGTTTGGTTAGTTGGTGGGTTAATAATATCTGGGCTTTTATACATCTCAATGAAACTCTTTTTAAAGAAACAATTTGAGAGAAAAAAAGTAGTCCTCAAAAACGAAGAATAGACAAAAACGAAAGTTTTTTAATTTTATTTTAACAGAAGATAACGCAGTGGGCCAGTAGCTCAGCCTGGTTAGAGCGCCTGTCTGATAAGCAGGAGGTCGCCGGTTCGAAAAGATTTTATCATTATTTCGACATGCGGAAATCCGGCCTGGCCCACTATATCTCAAAACCTCTTATTTTTACGGTAGGTTCGGTGTATTTGTATGGATTTTTGTCCGTTTTGCAAATTGTGTTGATAGAAGGTAATCAATGTTGAAATTTCAAAAAGATTAAAATTTCTTTGTACCGAAAGTTCAGCATGACCCTTGCCTCTGCTGTTTCTGAAGGGATGACTGTTAACACGATAAAAACAGGTGTACGGACAAAGTACATTGTGGTCACAGGAGGCGTTCTTTCTGGCATAGGAAAAGGTACCGCAACTGCCAGTATCGGACGTTTGCTTCGTGGTGACGGAGTGGGAGATGTTGCTAACCGGATTGTTGTCGTAAAATGTGATGGTTATCTCAACGTTGATCCGGGTACGATGAACCCCATCGAACACGGTGAAGTATTCGTTCTCAACGACGGAACCGAAGTTGATATGGATTTTGGACATTACGAACGTTTCATAGGTGTTGAAGGTGGGGGTGATTGGAATGTCACTTCTGGTAAACTGTTCTCAAGGATCATAGAAAAGGAACGGAGAGGTGATTATCTCGGTAAAACGATCCAGATCGTTCCGCATGCAATCAACGAGATCCTGGCGTGGTGGGATGAAGTGAGGTCAAGAACAAATCCTGATTTTATGCTTATCGAGATCGGAGGTACCGTAGGTGACATAGAGAATTCCTGGTTCATCGAAGCCGCACGGAGGTTGAAACGTAAACATCCGAACGATACACTCTTCGTTCATCTTACCTATATCCCTATGCTTCATAACACCGGTGAACTTAAAACCAAACCTGCACAGAGGGACATTGCCCTGCTGAGGGAATTGGGAATTATGCCGGATGTTGTGATAGCGCGCAGTAAATATGCTCTTAACGATCGACTGAAACGTAAGATCTCTGATGCCGTTGACCTTGACCCTGACCGAATAATCTCAGGGATAGATGTGAACAATATCTATGAAATACCTCTGATGTTCGAAAAACAGGGTTTGGTAGACGTTATAAATGAGATCCTCGGTACCGAAGTGCATCCTGATCTCGATAAATGGAGAGAACTCGTTGAGATTATGAAAAACCCCAAACATAAGATTACTATCGCATTGTGCGGAAAATATACACAACTTCACGATTCGTATGCAAGCGTGATAGAAGCGCTCCATCATGCCGGTGCTCACCTTAATACTGAAATAGATATAAAATGGATCGAAACGACAGATATAGAAAACGGGTTGATTTCCGTAGCAGACGCATTGAACGGATGCGACGGTGTCATAGTTCCCGGCGGGTTCGGTAGCAGAGGTGCGGAAGGTAAGATAGAGGTAATAAATTATGCACGGGAACAGAAGATACCGCTCCTCGGGTTATGTTTTGGTATGCAGTTAGCGGTGGTTGAGTATGCAAGAAACGTATGCGGATTGAAAGGGGCGAACAGTACCGAGATCGATCCGGAAACGCGTTATCCTGTGATAGACATCCTGCCTGAGCAGAAGAACATCGATAGAAAAGGTGGAACGATGCGGTTGGGCGCATACACGGCAGTCCTTAAACCAAATACGTTGGTAAGACACCTTTACGGTAAAGATAGGGTTGATGAACGACATAGACACAGGTATGAGGTTAATCCAGAATACCACAAAATTTTAACCGAGAACGGGTTGGTAATCTCTGGAACATCCCCTGACGGTCGGCTCGTAGAATTCATCGAGTTACCTACCGATGTTCATCCGTATTTTGTTGCTACTCAGGCGCATCCCGAGTTCAGGTCCAGGTTCGAATCGCCTGCTCCCTTATTCTACGGGTTGGTCAAGAGCATACTGAAAATTAGACGGGAGATCGAATAAAACGAATGATTTAAAAACGTTGTGTGAAAAAACCGTTCAGAGGGATACGTCTATGATCAAAGAGGGATGGAACCTGTACAGAGAGAATTGGGTACGGTACAGTTTGATAGGTCTGCTTCTCTTCCTCTCTTTATTAACCGTTTACGTCGGTTACGAGTATACTTTTGGTGTTCTGATAAGCAGAATCGGTTTTACCCCAGAGATGTTTAAAGATTTTTCTCAACACCCTGAGCTTGTTCCACAGGATCTCCGTTTAAGGTTGATGGAGTTCTATGTGTTCCAATGGTTACCTCTCACGTTCGTATTCCTGCTTCTCTGTTTATTGATAATGACGATGTCCGCAACCTTCATCATAAAACCTATGCGTCCTTTACCGTTTATTAAAAAGAGTATGATAGCGTCTCTGTCGCTGTTCATACTGTTGTTTCTTGCGATCGTAATATTCGGATTGTTGGTCAGTATCCCTTTAAGTTCCGAGACCATCAAAACCGTTATCGGCGGCGTTGGTGTGTTAACCGTATTTGTAGCCGGTACGTTTGTTCTTTACAACGTTGTTGAAAGGGATAAGGGTATTGTAGGAAGTATTGTTGATTCTTTTATAACCGTGAAGGAGCATATCAGAGAGGTGCTCTCTTTCTGGGTGATTTGGTTAGTTGTGTTCTCTTTGATAGCCCTGATAACCGAAGTTCTTCCTGAATCGGGTGACCTATGGACATACGTATTCAAATCCATAGTTCTCATTGCGGTTACCGTGGTCGAGTATCTTATAATCTTTCCTGTGTTTTTGCTGAGTTATAGAGTACTGTCGGATGAGGTCTACCTGAAAAACCTCCGACCCGGAACATCTGGACGGATTGCGAGACCCAAAACTGCGAGACCCAAAACCAAACCAAAGCGTTCTCCATCCAAAAGGAAGGTCAGTAAACGGAAAACAAGAGGAAAGAGTAAAAGGAAAATGTAGAAGTGTGAAATATTTATAGGGTTTTTTCACATAAAAAATCTCTTTTTAAATGTTTGTGAATATATAATTCACAAGTGTGTGACTTGTTCACAACCGATCGAACCGCAACAAAATGAAAGTTTGAGGTGATACAGAATGATGGAGGTAAACGATACGAATTTCGAAAAGGAGGTCATCGAACGTTCCAAAGAGATCCCTGTGATAGTGGATTTTTGGGCGCCTTGGTGTATGCCGTGCAGGATTCTATCCCCCATACTTGAGAAGTTGGAGAAGGAATACAAGGATAGGGTTGTTCTTGCGGCTTTGAATGTTGATGAGAATCCGGTTACAGCAACCCTCTACAGTATTCGGAGCATACCATCGGTGAAGATATTTGTGGACGGTAAGGTTAAGGATGGGTTTATAGGTGCATTACCCGAGCCCGCGGTACGTCAATGGTTGGAAAAGAACCTTAAATAAACCTTATTAATGAGGAGGAATGCATAATCGCAGGTCTTGATTCCTTTTGCTTTTTTTGTCTTTTGCTTTGTATTTGCCTGTCGTTTGTGACTGTAACTTTAAAATTGTGAGAGGTGGTTTGTGTGGTAGAAATGTCTCCGTTTGAACATGCAAAACAACTTGTTGAGGAGATAGGGTCGAAAATCGGGCTTACTGATAGAGAGAAACAACTGTTACTCACGCATGAAAAAATAGCGCATAAACGGATCGTTGTAAAGGGTAATGTGTACCATGCATGGCGTATAGTGCACAGTACCGCTCTAGGACCGTCAAAAGGAGGAATACGTTATCATCCGAACGTCAACGAGGAAGAGGTTAAGGCGTTGTCCTTTTGGATGAGTGTTAAGAACGCTGTGTCCGGGTTACCCTACGGTGGTGCGAAGGGCGGTATAAAGTTTGACCCGCGCGAAGTTGATGAGGAAACGTTGGAGATGATCAGTCGCGAATATGTGCGTGCGTTCCATGAGATGTTCGGAGCAGATAAGGATATCCCTGCACCGGATGTTTATACAAATCCTAAGGTCATGGGTTGGATGTTGGACGAATACGAAAAAATAACCGGACGCAAGACGCCTGCTATGATCACCGGAAAACCTGTGGCTCTGGGTGGGATTAAACTCCGTGGTACATCAACCGCTAAAGGCGGGTTCATCATGTTGGAAGAACTTGTACATCGCGAAAACCTAGACAGACCCAAGATGACCGTTGCTGTCCAAGGGTTCGGTAACGCGGGAAGTAATTTTGCAAGGTTGTGTGCAGATGCAGGCATCAAGGTGGTGGCGGTAAGTGACAGCAAAGGCGGTATCTACGATGCTGACGGGTTAAACGTATCAGGTGTGTTCGAGGCAAAGACAACGAGCGGTTCGGTAACGAACTACGATAAAGGTGTAAAGATATCTAACGATGACCTGATCAAACTCGACGTTGATGTGTTGGTACTGGCCGCTTTGGAAGGTGTCATCCGCAAAGATAACGTGAACGGTGTCAAAGCCAAATACATCATCGAACTTGCCAACGGTCCGATTACTCCTGAAGCAGATAGAATACTTGTTGAAAAAGGTGTTACTGTATTGCCCGATGTGATCGCCAATTCGGGCGGTGTTGTAGGCAGTTACCTTGAATGGGTCCAAGGCAGGTCTGGTTTCTTCTACGATGATGCGGAATTGGAAGAGAGGTTCTCTAGACGGATGAAACAAACCTTTGATAACGTCTACGGATACGCGAAAGAGCATGAAACAGACCTACGAACCGCCGCATACGCTATCGCGATGCGGCGGATAATCGATGCGGAGCGCGCCCGCGGCGCGCTCCGCAGTTAACGAACCGGAACGGAAATCCGGGAACGATATCGGAAGAAGGGTGGTGGTAAATGTTAACCTTTGCATGTAAGAAGATAGACCTTGAAGATATCGTCCGTTGTTCTTTTGACCTTAATAAGACGGAATACAAAGTGATGATGTACCTGCTTAAACACAGCCGTAGGAAGTACAGGGTTACGGAAGTTGCTAAAGGAATATCGTTAACCAGGACATCGGTGCAGAAGGCGATTAAACGGTTGGTTGACCGCGGGTTAGTGATACGGTTTCAGAAAAACCTGCCCGGTGGCGGATACACCTATGTGTATCAGATAGAAGATAAAAAAAGGATCATGCAACGAATGAAGGATATTGTAACTTCGTGGTACCATAACGTGATCAAAGCAATCGACACATTTTAATACGGATGGTTAACATTCCGAAAAGTTAGATTTCTATCTCCAGACCTGCACAACAGTTTGTAAAACCTGCTCCAAAGGTATTGGCGAATGTTGCCACGGCATGGTCTCCGGTGCAATGACAAGGTACAACATGTTTCACGCCCAAATTATGGAGACGGTCAACCGTATCCTGTACGAGAGTATCGTCCGTCGATAACATGTGAAACCCGCCTACAACCATGTACATCGGTTCTTTCGGAAACCAATTCTTGACGTATGATAAGATGTTGTAGATGCCGGGATGCGCGCAACCTGTTATGACAACCAACCCTTTGTCCGACCTGATAACCATAGCTTGCTCTTCGATCCAACCGTTCGGAGGTTTGAGCGGACCCGTCGAATATACATCGTCGCGGATCGGCGAGAATCCGATGACTTCCGAATAAAGGAACCCTTTTCTTTTGACCGTATCTTTTATCGTGCTGGAAAATGATGGTAATACGTACACAATAATGTTCAACTTGTCCGGGTTCATGTTGTCGAGCAGGACAGGTAACCCGCCGGTATGGTCGGCATGGTCATGGGATAAAAATACTGTATCTATACGTTTACTGTCTATCCCTAATCTTTTCATGTTGTTCAGGAGTTTGTTACCGTCGTCTCCGGTATCGAACATGATGCGGTTCTCGTCGGTTTCCACGTAACACGAGAACCCCCATCCCTTCTCCAGACCTTTGCATGCACGGTTGTCATACACGATTGTGAGTTTCATGGATAGATTACTACAGTCACTATTTTAAACTTGATCGAACTATGTTTCACGAAAGGTTCTGAATTCAAAATGAGTGGGATGATTCTATGAACGTAATTATGGTGTTATCCGGTAAAGGTGGTGTCGGAAAGACTACTGTGGCAGTCGCACTTGCCAGGAAGTTGGCAGACAAAGGATACCGGATAGGGTTGTTGGATGCAGACATCCACGGTCCAGACGTGTTTACCTTGTTCGGTGTAGAGGACAGAAAGGTTGAGGTTCGGGACGGTAAACTCCAGCCGGTGCATGTGACCGATAAAATCAGAGTGATATCGTTTGCAGGTATGGTTGACGAAGACAAAGCGGTAATATGGCGCGGTCCTTTGAAGATCAAAGCGTTGAATCAGTTGGTCAACGGTACTGATTGGGGTGACATAGATTACCTGATTGTAGACCTGCCGCCCGGAACCGGTGATGAACCTTTAACGATCGCTCAACTGTTCAACAACAATCCTGATTATCGAGTGGGTGCATTACTCGTTACAATCCCGCACAGGTTATCTTTAGCAGACCTCAAACGTGCCATTAATTTCTGTTCGACTTTGAACATTCCGATAATAGGTGTGGTAGAGAACATGCGCGGTGAAGTGTTTGATTCGCACGAAGTGGAACGGTATTGCGAATCTGTTAACATTCCTGTGATTTCTTATCTTCCCATGGATCCAGCGGTTGCGAAGTCCGGACCTGCCGGAACCGTAGTATCTGATAGTTATAAGAACGGTTTGGATAGGTTGACTGCTGTTGTAACAGATTGGTTTAACAGATAGTTTTTGAAGAAGGGGGATGAATATGACGAATAGGGATGAAAATGAGCAAGGTAAAGAGAATAGGAAACGGTTCACTATCGAAGGTGAACTGTTCCATGAGATTGAAGAGTTCGGTGGCAAGAAGTACGAACATATCGGATTCAGAGACCCCGAAAACAGGTTCGGTGAACTGTTGGCTCGATTGGTCCCTGAGATAGGAATGCATAAAAGGGCACGTATTACATTGGAACTGGTGGACGATGGATAAACAAAGGTAATAGAGTGCAGTTTTGTAGACCCGACCCGTGGAGAAAGGAGGGTGGTGATCGGATGGATGATGAGAACGGGGTCGGAGAAGACTCGTTCGTGCGCGATTGGTCCGAATTTCTTGACAAACGGTTTGTCTATGCAGTGGTAGGTGTTTCTTCAAACCATGAGAAATGGGGATACAAGGTATACCGGGAACTGCACGATGCCGGGTTTAAAGTCTATCCCATCAACCCGAACCATAGGTACATAGACGGAGACAGATGTTATCCAAAAGTTTCAGCATTGCCTGTGAAACCGGACATAGTTGTGACTGTTGTGCCGCCCAGCATAGCATATAAAGTTGTGGAAGAATGCTCAAAATTAGGGGTTAACAGGGTTTGGTTTCAGCCGGGTTCGGAATCCGAAGAAGCGATAGAGTTTTGTAGAAGACATCGTATAAAGGCGATATACGGTGCATGTCTAGTAGTTGACGGGTTGGGAAAAGGTTTTGATTGATTCATTTCGTTATATCCAGGACCATCAAAGATTCCATGTGATATGTCAACGGGAAGAGGTCGTACACATTGATTTTTACCGGTTCGTACCCGTATTCCTTGAGCACCGCTGCATCCGCGGTTTGCGTGACTATGTTACACGACATGTACACTATCCTTTGAGGTGCTAACCGTCCCAGCAGTTTTGTGACCTTCTTTCCTAAACCGCTTCTGGGCGGGTCAACTATCACCAGATCAGCATTATCTCCATGGGTTAAATACTGTCTAACATCTTCAACAACAAACTCGATGTTGTTGTTTATCTGACCTTTGTTTATCTCAAGGTTTCTGTTAGCCATATCAACATTCTCTTTGATAAGTTCTACTCCTATTACGTTCGGATTTTCCAATAGAAGGGTTATCGCTCCCGTACCTGAGTAGAGGTCTACGACCGAATCATACCAGTGCGTCTCTGCAATCAGGTCAGCGTACACCTTTGTTACAAACCGGTTCGTCTGGAAGAACGTGTTAGGTCCGATCAGATATGTGACAGACCTGTTCAGGTTTATCGTATGTTGTATAAACGGTTTGCCGATAAAGGAAACGGGTGTGCCGCCAGCAGTGTCGAAAAGACCACTGTTGACTACTTGGTAGACCGAATCGCTTTCCACAGACCTGAACGCATGCAACGGGAAGGGGTCACCGGTTTTCGTTGTAAATACTATCATGGTTTCTTCCCTGCCTTCCCTGTTAATACCAGACCTGATGCTGAGATACCTGAGATAACCCTTATGATTCAGATAATCGTAGAACGTGAGACCGTTATCTCTACGAAGAGCTTCCAACGTTGAACGCGCTTCTTTTAAAACGTCGTTCATCCGGTCCGACATAAGAAGACAATGGTCAATGTCGACAACTGTTCTGTAATCCTTTCTTTTGCGTAATCCTATTCTGTCGAAAGCGGTTACGAAATCCATTCTTGTCCTGTAACCGTATTCGGGACCAACCCGTATCACTGAGCGGACCATCGATGAATATTCATCTCCCATATTCTCTGTTATTACATAACGCGCGACCCGTAGTTTCATATCCCTCTGGTCTTCGATTCGATACCTCTGAAGCTGACATCCGCCGCATTCATCGGCAAACGGGCAGGCAGGTTCTATCTGTCCGTAATCCCGTTTTATCTGAGCGAACAGTCTTCTCAACAATTTCATCGTTCTAAGAACGGAAAACAACATTTTTAAAAGATGATGTCAAATATGTGAACGTATGGATACCGAGACAATTGATAAACCAAAAGAAGAGCAGAAGGAAGAAAAACCGTCTATACCGTCACGCGGTATACCTTCAAAAGAAGCGTTGTATCTTCCGCCGTATTACAGTAACGAGTTGCGGAGGTTCCAAGATGATAACGAAATTCCTATGCGTAACTATTGGACTTTGAAAGAAGTGGTGAACTTTGTTTTTCCAGAGAAGTATCAGGAAAAGTATCACACTATTGCGTTTAAATTTTTGGAGGAACTGTGCAACAGGTTGGAGATGGATGGTCAGGAAATAGGTGCATTTGTTCGTGATAACAGCATATCAAAAGCAACTTTTTACAATCGTGTGTTGCCGCGTTTGAAACGTGTCGGTATGATAAAGGTATACCGGGAAACGATTACATCTCTCGATAGTAAACGTAAGTATAGACCTATGCGGATAACCCTGAGCAAAACGTTCGGTAACTATCTTAACAAGATCGGTGAGTCGTGGTTGGCCATTGTGGACAATGCGCGAACGCTTAAAACAGTTTCTCAGAAAAAATAACAAATAACATTAGAAACTTTTTGGCAAAGTTATAAACGTTTATTGTTTTACAAATACGGTTCGCAGAGGTAGGGTGAGAATAGGAGTTGATGGATATGGTGCTGGGAAAGAGATACGATAAATCGATCGAAGAAAAATGGCAGGCCGAATGGGATAAGTATCAGGTTTATCGGTTTGATGAGAACGATAGGGATCGACCAGTTTACGTTATAGATACTCCACCACCGTTCACATCGGGTAAACTTCACATGGGCCATGTCTTGAGTTATTCTTATTTTGATTTTGCTGCAAGGTACAAACGAATGCGCGGGTACAATGTGTATTATCCCCAGGGATGGGATTGTCAGGGTTTTCCTACAGAGGTCAAAGTTGAGAAGGCGTACGGAAAATCCGATACAAAGACCTTCATCACCCGTTGCATACGTTGGACTAATGATATGATCACCAAGATGAAGAGCCAAATGAAGAGGATGGGGTTTTCACCCGATTGGCGGTACGAATACCGGACCATGGATAAAAATTATCATAGACTGGTCCAGTTATCTTTGATAAAGATGTTCGATAAAGGTGATATGTATTCTGCAGAACATCCCGTCCTTTGGTGTCCTCGATGCGAATCTGCTATCGCTAAAGCAGAGACCGAAGAAGTGGAACGTGATACCGAACTCCATTACATAAAGTTCCTCCACGGTACAGAGGCCTTTGAGATAGCGACGACGCGTCCCGAACTGTTGCACGCGTGCGTGGCGGTGATGTTCAACCCCGAAGACGAACGTTACAAACCTCTGGAAGGTAAAACGATTGTCACTCCGTTAGGTAAAGAGGTGCCTGTGATAGCCGACCAGGATGTTGATAAAGAGTTCGGTACCGGTCTCGTGATGGTATGCACTTTTGGTGATAAACAGGATGTGGTGTGGACGTACAGATATAATCTGCCAGTTATCAAAGCATTCGATCAGAAAGGAAGGGTGATAAACTCTGGGATTTACGACGGGTTGCCGGCTAAAGAAGCGCGTAAAAAGGTTTTGGACATCATCAAAGAGAAAGGGTTGTACGTGCGTTCAGAACCGCTGAGACAGGTTGTCAAGATCCATGACAGATGCGGTACCCCGGTAGAATTTTTGATGTCCAAACAATGGTTCTTAAACGTTAAAGATTACAAGGATATGATCCTCAAGTCCGCTAACGAAATCAAGTGGTATCCGGAGTTCGGTATTTACCATCTGATCAACTGGACCAAGAACCTGGAATGGGATTGGGTGATATCTAGGCAGAGGGTCTGGGGTACACCGATACCCTTCTGGTACTGTCCAAAATGTAAGAAATGGTATCATGCCGATGAAAGCGAGTTGCCGGTTGACCCGAGGTTCGAGAAGAGGCATTGTCCGGTGTGCGGTACAGAGATGGAGGGCGAGACTGCGGTATGCGATTGTTGGGTGGATTCTTCAATAACTCCGTTGGTAATCAGTAAATGGACCGAAGATGAAGAGTTCTTCAACCGAATGTACCCTGCAACACTCAGACCGCAGGGGTACGAGATCATACGAACGTGGGCGTTTTACACGATCTACAGATGTAAATATCTTACAGGTAAAACACCGTTTAAAGAGATTCTGTTGAACGGTAACGTGCTGGCACCGGACGGTACCAAGATGAGTAAATCCAAGAAGAACGAAATCGAACCTAACGAACTGTTGGATGAATATTCTGCAGATGCCTTACGTCAATGGGCAGCTTTGAGCGGTGCGATGACTAAAGATAAACCGTTCAGTTATAAAGATATCAAATATTCGCAATCCTTCCTCAACAAACTGTGGAACGCTGCACGGTTCATGGAACCGCACATCGCCGAGTACGACTATGACGATGCAGATTCCGAGAACCTACGTACCGTCGATAAGTGGATACTGAGTAGGTTATTCACGGTGATCAAAGAGGTTACAATGTACATGGATAAGTACGAATATCAGCATGCATTGAGAACGATACAAACCTTCTTCTGGCACGAGGTATGCGATTACTACATCGAGTACGTGAAACACCGGTTGTACGACCCTGAGAAGTACGGTATCGCAAGCAAACGCGCCGCACAGTATACTCTGTATAACATACTGTTAACAACGATCAAACTGTTGGCGCCGTTCACGCCCCATATCTCCGAGGAGATATACCAGATATTCTATCCAGAACCCGATAAGTTCGTTGTTAGGGAAACCTGGCCAGAACCGTACACTCAGTGGTTCGACCCGAGAGCCGTTCAACGTACCAAACTGTTAAACAAGGTCGTTGCACGGGTGAGGGAGTACAGGGGTCGTAACGGATTGAGTATGAAACAGCCCATACCTAAAATAGTTGTCAGAGTCAGCGAAGATGTGGATGCTCCGATGGAGGAATTCACCGAAGAAATCGAGAAGGTGTGTAACGTTGGGTCGGTAGTGATCGAACATGTAACAAAAGATACTTTGGAAGATGAAGTAGCGGTCGATATAAACTTGATATAAGCACTTAGTTTGTCGAAATGGGGAGAAGACAACGGAGTTTTTAGGTTGTTTAATCAGGGGTCAGGGGAAACACACCTCCCTTCTATTTTTAAATTGTATTCGATTAAAAGGTTCACGGTGCGTGCGATGGATACCGCAAACCTCGATGAAGTCCGTGTCCCTGTTGAGGGAGCGGGTGTTCTGTTCCCGTTTGAACGGATGCGTGAAGGTCAACGTCAGTTTTACGAAGACGCAGTAACCACTATATCATCCGGAAAGACGTTACTCGCGTACGCACCGACGGGTATAGGTAAAACTGCCGCCGTGTTGACAGCCGCGTTAGAGTATGCGCTGAATCGCGGTATGAAAGTGATGTTTGTCACTTCGAGACAGTCTCAACATATGATAGCTATTGAGACGTTACGCCGTA